>JAJZRP010000008.1 GCA_021802655.1 Pseudomonadota bacterium | reverse complement strand
CCTAGGCTTGCCGAAGCTGCGGCTGGAAAGCACGTTGTTCGCGTGCAAGTTCTACGAGATGTTGGGTTACATACCCGCCGGCGCTGAGAAATCGCTATTTGGCGTGTTGCGCGTGTACCCATACGAAAAGCCGCTGCAACCTAACAGTTCCATCCACGCGACCACCTTCGGCGGTGTGTGATGTCAGAGCGTTGGTTGCACAGTCGCGAATTGTTCAAGCTTGCATAGGAGAGTTGTATGGCACGCATGATAGTTATTTACAGAACACCGGCAGATCCAGCAGCATTTGATAAACACTATTTTGATGTTCACATTCCATTGGCCAAGAATTTACCTGGCCTCAAAAGGTACGAGGTCAGCAAAGGCTCAATCGTCGCCCTGGCAGGTGCAGCCGATCCTTATCTTGTTGGAACTCTGCACTTTGACTCTCTCGCCGCGATCAAAGAGGCCTTTGCAAGCGAGTGCGGGCGCGCTTGTGCGGCGGATCGCCGAATTTTGGCGCCTGATGACAAGGACGTGCAAATGTTCCTGTTCGAAGATCAGAGTGTCTACAGTGCAACCTAACCTGGCGGTTCCGGCGGATGGCCTTCGGCCCTCGCTGAACTTGTCGTTAGAGCGCACGAATCCATGAAACCACGTCAACTTGTCGAAGCTTGGGTTGCAGCCTTCAATCGCGCCGATGCCGAAGCCCTTACCAACTTCTATACCGACAATGCAACGAACCACCAGGTTGCAGAAACTCCAGTGGTAGGCCGAGAGGCTATCCGTCAAATGTTCGCTTCCGGGTTTGCTATGGTAGATATGGTTTGTATCGTCGATCACATCTTTGAAGACGGGGAGTGGGCGATCCTCGAATGGCGTGATCCACTTGGATTGAGAGGCTGTGGGTTCTTCCACGTCGTGGATGGAATGATCGTGTTCCAACGTGGTTATTGGGACAAGCTGTCATTCCTCAGGTCGCACGGGTTGCCGTTGCCAGAGGCACCATGAAGCAAATACTGCGCCCTAATGCGATGTGGGATGCACCAGACGTTGTTCCTACAATCACTTATACCAACTTGCCGCGTGCCATCGAGTGGCTAAAACGCGTTTTCGGGTTTCGCGAGCGGGAAGAGGCACGCCTCAACTGGCCTGGTGGTGGAATGACATGGTTCGAGGTAGGGAACAGCTTGTTCAATATTGCCACCCCGGATGTAACGTGGCGGCAGAAACCAGAAACCCCGGGCCTTATGATGAAGGTTTACGTCGAAGACGTCGATCAACATTTCGCGCATGCAAAGGCCGAAGGCGCAAGAATAGTTTCAGAGCCACAGAACGGGTTTTGGGGCGGTCGCATCTACCGCGTGCTGGATCACGAAGGACATCAATGGGAAATGTCGCAGCGCGGTCTGGATCTTGCGGCGGATCGCTGGCAACTGCCCCCGGGAGTGACACGCGGAGTACGCAAGTGACAAAGCCGCCCAACCCGGCGTTCGAGCGGGACTGCGCAAAAGCGCGCAGCCCCTCAATTTTACGGTTGGACACCGACAGATGAATGCGAGACAATCAGTTTTTATTTCCTAGGAGTTTAGCCATGGAATTGACCGCAGTCCTTACCCCAGCCGAAGAAGGCGGATATGTTGCCCTCAATCCCGAAACTGGCACCACAACTCAAGGCGAAACAGTTGAGGAGGCTATCACCAACTTAACGGAGGCGACAGCACTCTATTTGTCCGAGTTTCCTCTACCTGCACATGGACATCCACTGGTCACGATGTTCAGCGTTCCAGCGCATGCCTAAACTACCACACGTCTCAGGTTCCGCTGTAGTTAAAGCACTTGAACGGCTGGGGTTCACGAAGATTCGCCAATCTGGCAGTCATGTCATCATGCGGCGCGGTTCCAAAGGCTGTGTCGTTCCTATGCACAGCGAAGTTAAGGTAGGTACTCTTGCTGGCATTCTGCGCCAGGCCGATATATCGCCTGACGAGTTCATTGCCGCATTATGACATTGCTGTCCAACCCGGCAGTCAACCGGCCCTCGCGCGAAAAGCCGCGCGAGGCCGCTCAATTCAGGCGTTGAGGCTGCAGAAAAACCTCGATTTTGGCTGAAATCGAGGCATAATTTCAGTCAGCAAAGAAGTTGAGGGAAAGCGAGGAACAGAATCCGGGCGAAACACTATAGCTTTCGCACCGAGGCATAAAAATCAAACCTGGCGGGAAAATAATTTCATTACACTCCATGCGATCCGTCCAGGGCGTGCCCGATCGCTTCCATCCGCGCCCCGGCGACCTTTTCCCTGATTTCCGCCGGATTCGACGCGGTTTTCGCAACCGCCCCGGCATCCACCGAGAGGGCCGCATCCAGGGCCAGTCTCAGCCTTTCCGCCTGCGGATAGGGCGTGTCGTTGTAGCCCGGCCTTCCCCTGAAGTCGGATGCGCAAACCTGAAGGAAGGCTTCGAACCTGCCGGGTTTCCTGAAGGCATCCGTCCCCTGCAAGAGAGAAAAGATTCCTGCCGCATCCAGGTCCATGGCATGATGCGCGAGGCCGTGATGGCGGGCGGAAATGAGGGCGAGATCGCGGCATTCGTTGGGAGCCCTGAGCCTCGTGCAAAGCTCTCCCGCCAAAGCTGCCCCCCTCTCCTCGTGGCCGGGATGGTGCGGCCATTCTTCCGGAGGGGTCGAGCCCTTCCCCAAATCGTGCATCAATGCCGAAAAACGCACTTCCAGGGGATAGTCCCGGGATGCGGCATGGTCGAGAACGAGCATGACATGCAGTCCCGTGTCGATTTCTGGATGATGGGCTGGCGACTGCGGCACGCCGAAAAGAACCTCAATTTCGGGCAGGATGCGGCTCAATGCGCCGCATTCCTTCAATGCATAGAACATCCTCGAAGGCTTTTTTTCCATGAGCCCGCGCGCCAGTTCCTGCCAGATGCGCTCAGGAACCAGGGCTTCGACTTCGCCGTTATGCACCATCTCGTTCATGAGGGCCAGGGTCTCGTCCGCGATCTTGAAGCCGAAGCGGGCGGAAAAGCGCGCAACGCGCAGCACCCGGACCGGGTCCTCGGAAAAAGCGGGGCCGATATGGCGCAAAATGCCGGCCTCGAGATCACCGATGCCGCCGAAGGGATCGATGATCCTGCCGGATTCGTCCTTGGCCATGGCGTTGATCGTCAGATCCCGTCTTGCCAGATCCTCGTTGAGCGTAACTTCCGGGGAGGCGTAGATTTCGAAACCCCGGTAGCCCCTCGCGGTCTTGCGTTCGGTCCTGGCGAGGGCGTACTCCTCGTGCGTCTCGGGATGGAGAAAAACCGGGAAATCCTTGCCCACGGGCCGGAATCCGAGACTCGCCATTTCTTCAGGCGTGCTCCCGACAACGACATGGTCGCGATCCTTGACGGGAAGGCCGAGAAGCTCGTCCCTGACCGCGCCGCCGACGGAATAGACCTTCATGGCTCGTTCTTGAGGCTGCCGCCGACGCTGCTGACGATGCCCAGACGCTGCTTGAGTGGGAGCGTCGCCTCCCCGAAGGCGCTGGCGTAATATTCGGTATTGCTCATCACCTTCTTCACGTAATCCCGCGTTTCATCGAAAGGGATGCTCTCGATATAGACCGCGCCTTCCATGGGCGACGGACCGATCCACCGCTTCGCCCTGACCGGGCCCGCATTGTATGCTGCAGAAGCCAGAACCGGCTGGTTGTCGAGAACAGTGAGCACATGCTTCAGGTAATAGGTCCCGAGGCTGATATTGGTTTCGATCTGGTTCACCAGGGAATGCCGGAAATCCCTCAAACCGAGCCTGGATGCAACCCATTTCGCAGTAGCCGGCATCAACTGCATCAGGCCGGAAGCCCCGACTCCGGACCTTGCCACCGTGACGAAGCGGCTTTCCTGGCGGATCAGCCCGTAAACCCAGGCTTCGTCGAGACCCAGCTGCTGCGTCTGTTCGTGCATGACGTCGCGATAGGGCGCGAGGAACCTCAATCCGAAGTCGTTCAGCTGCGTAGTTTTTTCTGCGGTATTGATGGCCCGGTCGTAAAGGCCCTGGCGCCTGGCAAGTTCGGCTGCTGCGAGCAGCTGCCTGTCGTCGAACCCCCTTACCGCCCAGATCCACTCGCTGGTGGCATCCACCCTCAATCCCATCGAATACAGCAGCAGGGCCCTTTCGATCCCGGGCGAATTTTCGACAGCCGTGATTTCCGCTTCGCTCGCCTTGTAGGCATCCGGCGGCAGGGTTGCGACCGTCCCCATTTCTTCCAGGGCGAGCTGGCCGTAGAAATCGTGCTCCCGGCTGAGCGGAGCCAGAATGGCATTGGCTCCGCCGATATTCCCCGTCGACTTGAGTGCGCGCGCCTTCCAGTAGCGCCAGGCTTCGCTTTCCCGGGCCGGGGCGGACATGGCATCGATGCCGGAAAGCACCTCGGTCCAGTTTTTCTCGCGCAATGCGGCCCTCACCTTCCATGCAAGCTCCTCGTCGTCGAGATTGTCCACCCCCTCGAACCATTGCAGGGCCTGGGGCATATGCTTGCGCGCGGCACGGAAGGCGATCTTCCCCAATACGTAATCCCGGTCGGCATGGTCGAAATGATCGCTCAATTCGGACCAGCAGGTCCTGGCCTGTTCGGGGTCGGCCATGGCGATGCGCATCACGGCAAAAATCGTTATTTCCTTCTGCGCGCGGGAACGGGGCGCATCATTCCTGCGCAGGTAGCGGTAGGGATTCTCGTAGGCGGAAACCAGCGCATTGTCCTGCATCCCCTCGCCTTTCGGAAATTCCCCGTTGATCGTCCTCGCCAGAGTGAGGTCCCCGGACTCCAGGACCATCCGCAATCGCGCCCAGATGTCTTTCGAGCTGATTTGGTTAGAAGCAATCAGTTCCCTGAACAGGGGGCCGCAGCTTTGCGGCTGCCCCTTGGAACTGAACCACAAGGGCTTCGCCTCCCTCGCGGCATCCTTGTCGCCCAATTCCTCGCGCGCCTGCAGCCAGTCGCAGTAAAGTTCGGTGTCCGGGTTGATTACGGCAGGGTACTGCGCAGTGAAGGTTTTCCAGTTTTCCGACTTGACCAGGGATTTCAGCCATGCCTTGCGCAGGCGCTCGGCGAGCAGACTGCCGTCATACCGGGCCAGAAATGCCTCGATCCGGGCATCTCCGGCATCGGCCAGATTCATGCTGAGCTTCCAGTATTCCGCATAAGGCTGGAGAGGGCTTCCCTGCAACTTGCGCGCATGGGCATCGAGCCTTGCAGCATCGCCATCGGCATAGCCCTCCCGCGCCGCCATGAAGTCTTCGGCCAGGTCGGAAGAAAAACCTGTTCTTGCGGAAAAAAGGAGCAAGGCGAGACTGAAGAAAGCAGCGGCTTTCCAAAACTTAGTCGAAAGGGTTCTTGGCTCCGGCATTCTTCAGGATTTCGATCATTTTGGCATCAGCCCTGACTTTAGCATAAATCATGGCCGTATTGCCCTGGTTGTCCGTCAGGTTGACGTCTGCCCCATGGGAAATAAGCAGCTTCACCATGGCCGCATCGCCGTTCTTGACAGCGATGATCAACGGTACCTGATTGCCCCTGACGAGGTTCACGTCTTCCCCCCTCTTGATCATTTTCTCCACCGCCACCCTGTCTCCATTCGAGACTGCGCTGGCGAGATCGGCGTATTTCGAAACTTCGGCAGCCGGCCTGGCCTGCGGGATGGCGGCGACAGGAGGAGGCGGGGCAGGTTGAGGCTGGAGCAGTACCTTCGGCTCGGGCTTGGGTCTCCTGCGCTTTTCGACAGGCTTGATTGGCGCTGGTATCACGACGGGGGCCGGCTCAGGCTCCGAAACTGCAGACGGTTTCGGAACGATTTCCTCCGCGGGAGCGGGAGGTGCAACAGGCTGCGGACGGGGTGGCGCAATGCCTGCCAAAGGCTTGGGTGCCGGCGGCGAGACCGCCTGCGGCTTTGTCTTCTCCCCCATGAAGAAAACGGTTCCGAAGGCGATCAATGCCATGGCGAAAGCCCCCGCAATGACAAGTGCGGGCCGCTTGAACAGCTTCCTTCCGGAAAGGCCGGAGGCACTTTCTACAGGAACTGCCGCCTCTTCCGAATCTTCCCTGCCGGAAAAAACTTCCGCCGCAGGCATTTCCTCGAGGGTGAGCATGACATCGTAGGCCGCCCTTTCCTCCGGATCTGAAAGAACATCGTAGGCATGGTTGATGCGCTTGAGCATCCCTTCTGCATCCGGGTTGTCCGGGTTCTTGTCCGGATGGAAACGCTGGACGAGACTCTTGTAAGCGGCCCTGATCACCTCGGGACTCGCGGTGCGGCTGACTTCCAGAATGTCGTACAGCGATTCCATGCCTCAACCCAGGAAAAGCCTGTAGGCAGGGTTGTCAGTCTCCGCCCAGAACCGGTAGCCCAACTGGCCCAGGAAGCTGCCGAATTCGGGCATTTCGTTTTCGGGAACCTGCATGCCGATCAGGACGCGACCGTAATCGGTGCCGTGATTGCGGTAATGGAACAGGCTGATGTTCCAGTTGTGGCTCATGCTGTTCAGGAACTGCATGAGCGCGCCAGGGCGCTCGGGAAACTCGAAGCGATAGAGAATCTCGTTTTCGACCTGTGGCGCATGCCCCCCGACCATATGGCGCACATGCAATTTCCCCATTTCGTTGTCGGTGAAATCGAGCGCCTTCAGGCCGTTCTTTTGCAATTCGTCGAGTAGCCCCAGGGTTTCCTGGCGATTGTGCACCTGGACGCCGACGAAAACATGGGCTTCCGCCGGATCCGAGAAGCGGTAATTGAATTCGGTGATGTTGCGCGCGCCCAGGATGGAACAGAATTTCTTGAAACTTCCGGGCTTCTCGGGGATGGTCACGGCCAGAATGGCCTCCCTTTTCTCCCCGAGTTCGGCGCGTTCCGCGATATAGCGCAGCCTGTCGAAATTCATGTTCGCCCCGGATGCGATGGCAACCAGGGTCCTGCCCTCGGTCTTCTCGCGCTCGACGTAGCTTTTCGCACCCGCCACGGCAAGCGCCCCCGCAGGCTCCAGGATCGATCGCGTATCCTCGAAAACGTCCTTTATCGCAGCGCAGATCTCATCGTTGTTCACCAGAATGATCTCGTCGACGAACGCCTTGCAAAGGCGGAAAGTCTCCTCCCCCACCAGCTTGACTGCAACGCCGTCGGCGAAAAGCCCGACCTGGTCGAGCTTCACCCTGCTTCCCGCCTGCAGCGAGCGTGACATCGCATCGGCATCCACGGGCTCGACGCCGATGATCCTGATTTCGGGATAGAGGCGCTTGATGTAGGCCGCGATTCCCGCGATCAGCCCGCCTCCGCCGACGGGGACGAAAATGGCATGAATGGGCTGGGACTGCTGCCTCAGGATTTCCATCGCGATGGTTCCCTGGCCTGCAATCACGTCTGGATCGTCGTAAGGATGAACGAATGTCAGATGCCGCTCCTCTGCAAGCTGCATGGCATGGGCATAAGCCTCGTCGTAAGTGTCCCCGAAGAGCACGGCCTGCGCACCCCTCGCTGCCACTGCCTGCACCTTGATCGCAGGCGTCGTGACCGGCATGACGATCGTCGCAGGAATCCCCAGCTTCTGCGCGGCAAGGGCGACTCCCTGGGCATGGTTGCCTGCTGAAGCGGCGATGACGCCCCGCGCCAGAGCTTCCCCGGGAAGCTTCACCATCTTGTTGTAGGCGCCCCGCAGCTTGAAGGAAAAAACGCTCTGCATGTCTTCCCGTTTGATCATGAACCGGTTTTTCAGGCGCAAGGAAAGATTCGGCGCCAGTTCGAGCGGACTCTCAATCGCAACATCGTAGACCTGGGCGGTCAATATTTTTTCCAGATAATCGGGTGTCATAAAGTTTTAATCGAACATGTCATAGAGTACAAGGTCAAAGTTTAACCTGTTTCCTCTTTACAGAATTGTGCAAATCGATCCTAGGCGCTATTCTAACGGTTGAACAATCGAAAAGCGGGAAATTTATGACGCAGGACGAAATGAAGCAGGCGGTGGCAAGAGCCGCCATAGAACAGATCCCTTCCGGATGCATCATCGGCGTGGGAACGGGTTCGACTGCCAACCACTTCATAGACGAACTCGGTAAAATCAAAAACAAAATAGACGGTGCAGTGGCGAGTTCGGAGGCAACGGCAACCCGGCTCAAGGGGCACGGCATCAGGGTGCTCGACCTGAACAGCGTGGACGAGCTCGAACTCTATGTCGACGGGGCCGACGAAATCACCCATAACATGCACATGATCAAGGGCGGCGGCGGCGCATTGACCCGCGAAAAGATCGTCGCCGCAGTCAGCCGGAAATTCGTCTGCGTCGCGGACGAAACGAAGCTGGTGGATTTGCTCGGAAAATTCCCTTTGCCGGTCGAAGTGATTCCGATGGCGAGGAGCTATGTCTCGCGAGAACTCGTCAAGCTGGGCGGACAGCCCAGACTCCGGACAGGTTTCACGACCGACAACGGCAATATCATCCTCGACATTCATGGACTTTCCATCATGAACCCGGTCGAGCTCGAGGGCATCATCAACCAGATCACCGGCGTCGTAACCAACGGGCTCTTCGCGCGCCGCCCGGCCGACCTGCTCTTGCTGGGAACGTCGAACGGAGTCAGGCAAATCAGGGCATAGGCAAAAGGAAAGAACCATGGGAAGCAACGAACATATTTCAAAACAGTTTGACGTCGAGCTCGAGTCGGTACGCTCCCTGGTCCTGAAAATGGGGGGGCTCGTCGAAGAGCAGATTGCGAGGGCGCTGGACGGACTCCAAACCTGCGACCTGGATTCCATAGAAGAAACCATCGCCAACGACCATCGCGTCAACGCACTGGAGGTCGAGATCGACGAACTCTGCGCCCAGATCATCGCACGGCGCCAGCCCGCAGCGGGAGACCTGCGCCTCATCATGGCCGTCGTCAAGACGATCACCGATCTCGAACGCATCGGGGACGAGGCCGAAAAAATCGCGCGCATGGCGAAGCTGATTTGCGCCTCCGACCGAATCGCCCATCCCCGCTTCAACGAAATCAGGCGCGCGGGAGAAGTCGCCCTCGGCATGCTCAGGGCCTCCCTGGATGCCTTCGCCAGACTGGATGTTTCCATGGCAGCGAAAGTCGTGCGCCAGGACCGGATCGTCGACGAGCAGTTCCGGAACATCCTGAGGCAGCTCATCACCTTCATGATGGAAGACCCCCGCACCATCTCGACCTCGCTCGAAATCCTGTTCGTCGCCAAGGCGATCGAGCGGATCGGGGATCATTCGAAGAACATGTGCGAATACGTGGTCTATCTCGTCAAGGGCAAGGACGTGCGCCATGTAACGGTCGAAGAAATCGAGCGCGAAAGCCGGGAATAAGGTTTGACGCCCGAATATTCCACCCTGGCGGCGGTCGATCTCGGCTCGAACAGCTTCAGGCTCCAGATCGCAAGAATCGTCGACGACCAGGTTTATCCCCTCGATTCCCTGCGCAGCACGGTCAGGCTCGCAGCAGGACTCACCCCTGACAATTATCTCGATGAAGCCGCAGAAGCCAGGGCGCTCGAATGCCTGAATCGCTTCGGCGAACGCCTGAGGGGACTGCCCGCCCATGCTGTACGGGCGGTCGGCACCAATACGCTGAGAGTTGCAGCGAACGCACAGGAATTTCTCGAAAAGGCCGAATTCGCCCTGGGTTTTCCGATCGAAGTGATCGCCGGACAGGAGGAAGCCAGGCTGATCTATCTCGGCGTCGCCCACGGCCTGCCCGCCTCCGACGAAAACCGCCTGGTCGTGGACATAGGAGGCGGGTCGACCGAATTCATCATCGGAAACAGGCTGAAGCCCCTCAAGCTCGCCAGCCTCTACATGGGCTGCGTAAGCTACAGCCTGCGCTTTTTCCAGGACGGCAAAATCAGCAAAACCAGCCTGAAGCAGGCAGAGCTCGCCGCAAGCCTGGAATTGCAGAGCATTGCCGGCGAGTTCTACCAGGGACATTGGCAGCAGGCCATCGGCTCTTCCGGCACGGCGAGATCCCTGTCCGACATCCTGGAGCAGAACGGATTCAGCGAATCCGGAATCACCCTGGAAGGACTGGAGAAGCTGCGCGCCCACCTCGTCAAGGCGGGCGATGTCAGGCGTCTCCAGCTCCCCGGCCTGCGCCCCGAAAGAAGCCAGATCCTGCCGGGAGGATTTTCCATCATGTACGCGGCCTTCTGCGAACTCGGCATCGAACACATGATTCCTGCAGCAGGCGCGCTCAGGCAGGGCGTCCTCTACGACATGCTGGGCAGGTTCCACCACCAGGACATGCGCGATGTGACGACCCAGCAGTTCATGCGGCGCTACCATGTCGACGCGGTCCAGGCCGGGCGCGTCGGGGCATTGGGTTTCTTCCTGGGCGAAAAATTGCTCGGCGGGACCGATGCCGAAAGCGAACTGCAGTATCTCGCCTGGTCGGCGAAGCTTCACGAAATCGGCATTTCGGTCGCGCACAACGGCTATCACAAGCATTCAGCCTATATCCTGGCCAATGCCGACATGCCCGGATTTTCCAAGAAGGAACAGGCGCGGCTCAGCCTGCTCGTGCTGGGCCACAAGGGCTCTCTTTCCAAGATGCAGGGCCTGCTGCACCATTTTGCCGACCCCTCGCTGATTTTCGCATTGAGAATGGCCGCCCTTTTCTACCGCAGCAGGACCGATGTCGCATTGCCCGTGATGGAGGCCGAGGCGACTTCCTCCGGATTCAACCTTTATCTCGAAGCGGGATGGCTGGACAGGAACCCCCTGACTTCGACCGCATTGAAGGAAGAAGTCAAGGAATGGAAGACCCTCGGCGTCGAACTGAAACTGATCGAACTCAAGAAACGCTAGAATTCGAAGATCTGGCCCCTGGAGACCGCCTTCGGCGTAAATTTTTCAGACAGCGCCAAAATCTCTTTCATCGTCTTCTCTTCCCTTCCCGCTTCCATGTGCGTGATCAGAATATCGACCGGGCGTCCGAGCCTTGCAAATCCTTTTGCAAGCAGGCCTGGTGTCATGTGCCCTGAAATTTTCGCCTGTTCGCGGCTGGACTCGAGAAAAGTGGCCTCGATCATGAGATGGCGGAGGTTTTCGGCTTTTCCGAGCGACTCCCAGAATGCCTCGCAATAGGTGGTGTCGCCGCTGAAGGCAAATGATGACTGCCCGCTGTCGATAAGATAACCCACGGCGGGAACCGCGTGTTCTGCCGGAAGCGCGGTGATTTTCCCGCCCTTCAGCAAAATGCTCTGGCCGACCTTTATCGCCACGAACCTGATATAGGGCTTTTCTGGCTTGGGCTGCACGGTGTAATCCGGCCACAGATGCGAATTGAAAACATGCGTTTTCAGTATCGCTATCGTTTCGGAAAGGGCATAGACGGTGAGCGGCTCGTCCCTGAAATTGCCGGCGCTGTCCGCAAGCATCGGCAGCAAGGCCACATGATCGAGGTGGGAATGGGTCAGAAAGACCCGGTCGATGCCTATCATTCGAGTGAGATCGAGGTCTCCCGCCCCGGTCCCGCAGTCGATCAGCGTGTCTTCGTCGAGCAGCAGGCAAGTGGTACGCAAATCCCCGCTGATGCCGCCGCTGCAACCCAGTACGCTCAATCGCATTTCGCCCTCCTTTGGTTCCTTTGAAACATAGCGGGCCGGGAAGCGGATTTCAAGGCACGAGCAGGTCGGGGGAGATGACCGCTCTCAGCACGGTCTGGGTTTCATCCCGTCTCGTCCTGTTGCTGAACCACCATATCGCGCCCTTCTTGACGCTCCACTCTCCCTCTGCTCCGGAAAGCAGGAGGGATGCGATCTGTCCCAAAGAAGGCTGATGTCCGACCAGGACGACGCAACCCCTGGCGTCCGGCCACCCCGTTTCTGCCAGAATAGAGGCATAGGAAGCGCCCGGGCGGACGGCATTCGAAACGGAAAAGCGCGCCTCCAGCGCCTGGGCAGTTTGCCGGGTTCTCTTGGCGGGGCTGACGATCAGTTTGTAGTCTTTGGGGAGCCTCGGCTTCAGCCAGCCGGCCATCAGCGCCGCCTGCCTGACCCCCCTTTCCGTCAAGACTCTCCCTTCGTCCGGGAAGCCGTCTTCCGCCTCGGCATGACGCCACAATATCAGGTCCATTTCTGCTCCTTAATTTTTCCAGAACGGTGTCAGGCTCTTGAACCGCTTTCTGTCGAGCTGGCCGGCACGATGCCTCGCATCGCAGGCTATCCATCCCCTGACGAGGTGGGAAGCCTCCATACCGGGCAGGATGTCGAGCAGACGGTTTGTGGTCGCGGCATCGTTGATTGCGCCCAGGGCATCCTGGATTCCGGCCATTTCTCCAAGAAAACCTCGGGCTGCATGGCCGGGATAAAGGGCGGAGAGAAATTCCGCAGCATAACGCAGCTTCTTTCCGCTGATGCGCAAGGCGTGCAGCCCTGCCGCATCGAGCGACTCGATATTCTTTCCGCCCTTTTCGAAACTTCGGAAGCGCTTCTCCAGTATCCGGTTCGCAAAATCGAAGATGGGTGCGGATGGCTCTTGCGGCCAGGATTCCCGGGAGAGCGCCGCGCCGAGCTTGAGAAGCAGGCTCTGGAACCGGTGCGAAGAAACCGCCTCGACGGCCCGCTCGCTGCTTTTCGTGCGCAGGGTTTCGCTCGCCAACTTGAGCTCTCGAAAATCGAGTTGGTTCGATAAAGCATCCATGATGGGGGGAAGCGTCTCAAGAACGAAAACGTCCCAGTTTCTCGCAGGACCCAATTCTCCGCCCAACCACCTCAATTCGGAAACCATTTCGGAAAAGGCCGCCTTGCCGAAAAACGGGGAGAACATGCCGAAGGCGCAGCGCATGCGCCTGAGTCCAACCCGCATCTGGTGCAGGTATTCGCAATCGGCATCCCTGTCCAGGAGTCCCTGGACATTGCCCTGCAATTGCCACAGACAGCCTTTGACGATTTCTCTGAAGGCTGCCCCGACATCCATCTTCCTGTCGAGATTGACTGCAGATGCCTTCGCGGGTGCCCTGACCGAACCGCCCATGAAAAGCGCATAGCCGCGCTCGGCCTTGCTCCTTCCTTCGACGAAAAGAGGGACGGTTTTCTGTAATTCCAGGGCGAAATCGAAAAGCGCGGAAGGATGGCCGGATTTCAGCTCGAGCTCGACCTCGGAAACGGGCTCCTCCCTGCCGCCCGAAAGGATTTTCCCCCTGTCGAGGCAGTATTCTATGGTGCTCCCGCCGAATTCGACAGGAATGCTCTTTCGGGAGAATTCGGTGACAAATACCGGACTCAGGTTGCGGCGCAGTTCGCTGCTGCCGAACAACTGAATGAGAGCCCGGTCTTCGATCTTGGTGAAATCGAGGGCACCCCGCACCACTGGAGTCTCCCATTCGCAGCGGGTGTGTACGCCGGCAAGCATGCCCCCGCCTCCCTTGACGGTCTGGATCCAGCGCTTTCCTTCCTTCCTCATGCGCAATGCGATGGCTTTCGACTTGAGATCCAGGGAAGGGGTATCGAAATATACGCTCACGAGCTTGGTCGGCCTGGATGCCGACTTGAGAAGGGGGTGGCGCCCGAGCCTCGCTACAGCCTCAGGAGGCACCCTCAACTTGAGTTCGATCTCGACTTTCATGCCCAATTGTAGCACCCCGAATATTCAAGAATGTGACTGCTTGAATTAATTATATATACGGTTTATACTATATTCAAGCCGCGTTGCGGTTCCATACCAGGAGACTGAAATGACGACCAAGGCTTCAGCAAAATCCGAGCAAAAGAAACCTGCCGAAAAGGCATCTGCACCGAAACCTGCCGCGAAAGCCATCGCGCCAAAAGTCGCACCCAAAACCGTTGCAAAACCGGCTGCCAAGCCCTCTGTCAAGCCGGAAACCCAGGCAAAAGCGGCCAAGCCCAAGGCATCCAAGGTGATCCGGGACAGCTTCACCTTTCCGGAGACGGATTACCGGAAAATATCCGAACTCAAGAAAGCCTGCCTCGGCCTCGGCATCAATGCCAAGAAGAGCGAGATTTTGCGGGCGGGTCTGCATGTGCTCGCATCGCTCGACAAGGCAAAGCTCAAGGATGCCATCTCCAGGATCGAGAAAATCAAGACGGGAAGGCCGCTCGGCTCCGAAAAATCCTGAGCAGCAACGTCCATCTCCAATTGACGCCTGCTTCTGCAGGCGTTAAAATCCTTTAGTTTCCTTCAGTTAGGGGCCGCCACTTTGGGCAGTAATTATTTCTGTAACATTTGTGCAGTAAACTCGTTCCGGCGGTAACCCTGAAGTCCTGCTTCAGCTTCCGCTGGCAACAGCGGAACGCATGAGGCGCAGATTTTCCAATCTCTGCACATCAAGCGAACTCGCCGCTTCACGTGCTTTCAAACGGACAGGGATTGGAAATGAAATTCGAATACATCAAAGCCGACAAGCTGGGCGGCCTCTTTTCCAGGCTGACCACGATTCAGCCGGCTTCGACCGCCCTGGTCGGGCAAGTCTCAAGGCGCATGCTCGAAGTCGCCGTCATGGAACCGGCCGCCCTGCTCCAGGATCTGGGAAGTTCAAGCGAGGGACTGCTCGACCGGGAAGCCGAAGAACGGCTGGAGCAGTACGGGCCCAATTCCGTCGTTCATGAAAAGCACAAGAGCATTGCAAGCGAACTCGTCGACCGCTTCAAGAATCCACTCAACCTGCTGCTTCTCGTGCTCGCCGCCATTTCCTTCTTCATGAAGGATTACACTTCGGCCATCATCATCTCGATCATGGTGCTGCTGAGCGTTGGCGTCTCCTTCATCCAGGAACACAGATCGAACAATGCAGCCGAAAAGCTGCGGGCCATGGTCAGCACGACCGCAACCGTCAGGCGCAAGGACCGGCGGGAAGGGGTTCCCGCCGAAATCGTCGAAGCTTTCCACATCAGGCTTTCTCCATCCAGGACTGAAAACAGGGAGGTTCCGCTCGAGACGCTGGTCCCGGGAGATATCGTCCAGCTCTCCGCAGGAGACATGATCCCTGCGGATGTCAGGCTGCTCAGCGCCAAGGATCTTTTCGTGAGCCAGTCCTCACTCACGGGCGAATCGCTCCCCGTGGAAAAGTTTTCCGGCCTCGCCGACAGAGATTCGAAAAATCCCATAGACCTGCCCAACATCTGCTTCATGGGAACCAATGTGGTGAGCGGCACAGCCACGGCAGTGGTGGTTCAGACCGGGATCAACACCTATTTCGGGGCGCTCACCAGCACCATGGCCGGAAGCCGGGTACTCACGAGCTTCGACAGGGGAATCACCAAGTTCACCTGGGTCATGATCAGCTTCATGGCGGTCATGGTGCCCACGGTGTTTCTCATCAACGGTTTCACCAAGGGGAACTGGATGGAAGCGTTCCTTTTCGCAACCTCGGTTGCAGTCGGACTCACCCCGGAAATGCTGCCCATGATCATCACCGTGAATCTGGGCAAGGGCGCGATCGCCATGTCGCGCAAGAAGGTGATCGTCAAGCGCCTGAATTCGATCCAGAATTTCGGCGCGATGGACGTATTGTGTACGGACAAGACGGGCACGCTGACCCAGGACAGGATCATCCTTGAAAAGCATGTCGACATCAACGGCGACGAATGCGAGGACATCCTGGAATATGCCTTTCTCAACAGCTATTACCAGACCGGGCTGAAAAGCCTGCTGGATGTGGCCGTGCTCAACTACATCGAGCTGAAGAGCAGCCTGAAGGTCGAGAGCGACTACCGCAAGGTCGACGAAATCCCCTTCGACTTCGTGAGGCGCCGCATGTCGGTGGTCGTCGAAAAAAGCAGCGAGAAGAAACATATCCTGATCTGCAAGGGCGCGGTCGAGGAAATCTTCAGCATCTGCAGCCGCGGGGAGGTCAACGGCGAGACCTTCCAGCTCGAGCAATCCCATTCGGAGCGCCTGCTGGACGTGACCCGGAGCCTCAACGAGGACGGCTTCAGGGTGATTGCCGTGGCCTACAAGGAAGTGCCGCCGATGGAGGCGACCTATTCGGTCAAGGACGAAGCGGATCTCGTCCTGCTCGGCTACATCGCCTTCCTCGATCCGCCCAAGGACAGCGCCACGGAAGCGATCGCGGCGCTCAACAGGCACGGCGTCGCAGTCAAGATCCTGACCGGCGACAACGACGCGGTGACGCGGAAAATCTGCAGGGACGTCGGCCTGCCCGTCGAGCATGTCGTTCTGGGAAGCGAAGTCGAACCGATGTCGAACGAGGAACTGGAAACGATCGCGGAGACGGCCACTGTTTTCGCCAAGCTCTCTCCGATGCAGAAGGCGAGGGTCATCAAGGCGCTGCAGCGGCGGGGCCATGTCGTCGGGTTCATGGGGGACGGCATCAACGACGGCCCCGCGCTGAAAGCTGCGGATGTCGGCGTATCCGTCGATACCGCAGTCGACATCGCCAAGGAGTCCGCAGACATCATCCTGCTCGAAAAAAGCCTGATGGTGCTCGAGGAGGGGGTTCTCGAAGGGCGCAAGGTGTTCGGAAACATCATCAAATACATCCGGATGGGGGCGAGCTCCAATTTCGGCAACATGTTCAGCGTGCTGGGCGCCAGCGCATTCCTGCCCTTTTTGCCGATGGCCCCGATCCAGATCCTGACCAACAACCTGCTCTACGATTTTTCCCAGACGGCCATTCCGACGGACAATGTCGACGAAAGCTATCTTTCGAAACCCAGGAAATGGGATCTCGGAGACATCACGAAATTCATGATCTTCATCGGGCCGATCAGTTCGATCTTCGACTATGCGACCTACTTCACCATGCTTTACGTTTTCGATGCATGGGACAAGCCAGCGCTTTTCCAGAGCGGATGGTTCGTCGAATCCCTGCTTTCGCAGACCCTCATCATCCATATCCTGAGGACAGGAAAGATTCCTTTCCTGCAGAGCTGGGCGAGCCTGCCGCTCACCATCACGACGCTGGTGGTGAGCGCGATCGGGCTGTGGCTTCCCTTCTCGCCTTTCGCCTCCTCCCTGGGCCTCACGCCCCTTCCGGGGAAATACTGGCTGGCGCTCTGCGCCATCCTCGTCGGCTACCTGGTGCTGACGCAATGGGCGAAATCCCTGATCATCCGGAAATTCGGACTGCACTAAAATGATCAGTCGCAAACGGAGAGCGATGCTCCTGCTGCAGCTTCTGCTCGGGCTGAAAGGGGAGATTGCTCTGGCTGACGGGGTCGATCCAGCCCAGCTCGAGGATTGGGGCATGCATGTCCAGTTCACCAACGTGAGCCAGATGCATCCGGCATTTTCGGCTCCCTATTCCGGGCAGAACAGCCTGAACCCTTCGAGCAGCAGCGCCGAAACTTCCGATCTGACACTCTTTGCCGGATTGCGTCTTTCCGACGACAGCGAAGTCTGGATCAATCCGGAAATAGACCAGGGTTTCGGCCTCTCCAATACCCTCGGCGTGGCGGGTTTTCCCAGCGGCGAAGCCTACAAGGTCGGGGCGAACGCCCCCTATTTGCGCCTGCCCCGGCTGTTTTACCGGAAAACCATCAGCTTGGGCGGGACGGAGCAGCGGGTCGAGTCCGCCGCCAACCAACTGGGGGGCATCCAATCGGCAAACAATGTCACGCTGACCCTGGGCAAATTCTCGGTGGTCGATGTTTTCGATACCAATGCCTACGCCCACGACCCACGGGCCGATTTCATGAACTGGTCGGTCGTGGAGTCAGGGGCATTCGACTATGCAGCCGACGCGTGGGGATACACTTACGGCGCATCCGTGGAATGGACGCAATCCTGGTGGACCCTGCGCGGCGGGCTGTTCGACATGTCCACCGTGCCGAACAGCACGAAGCTCGACCCGACATTCAGTCAGCATGAATTCGCGGGAGAAATGGAGGAGCGGCACCAGCTCTTCGGACACCCCGGCAAACTGAAGCTGCTCGGTTTCGTCAACCATGCCAACATGGGAAGCTACGGAGATGCGCTGCAACTGGCGAGTCTGTCGAACAGCATCCCGGATACGGCGCTGGTGCGGCGCGGCGCATCGCGTCCCGGGATTGCACTCAATCTGGAGCAGGAACTCGCCACAGACCTCGGGGCCTTCGTCCGAGCAAGTTACAACGACGGGGCGATGGAAGCTTTCGATTTCACCGAGATCAACCGGTCCCTGTCGGCAGGGCTTTCCCTTAAAGGAGACCGCTGGGGCCGCCACCGGGACACTTTCGGTTTTGCCGCAGTGGCCAACGGATTGTCAGGGGCAGCTCGCGCCTATTTCGCAGCGGGGGGGATGGGCATTCTGATCGGGGATGGGAGGCTCAATTACGCCCCGGAAGAAATCCTGGAGTCCTACTATTCGCTGCAGGCAGCAGACCATGTCAACATCAGCTTCGACTACCAGTATGTCGCCAATCCCGCATACAATCACGACCGGGGGCCGGTGAATTTTTACGGGTTGCGCCTGCATTTCGAATACTGAAATCAGAGTGTCCCTAGTGCAACACCCTCGGCATGCTGAGGAGAAATTCGGGAATGTCGACATCGAAATGCTCCCCGCTTTCGGCGACCATCTGATATTCCCCGCGCATCGTTCCGACAGGGGTCGCTATTGCCGTTCCGCTGGTATACCTGAAGCTTTCCCCGGGTTTTAAAAGCGGCTGCTCGCCGACCACCCCCAACCCCCTCACTTCCTGGGTCTGCTCGTTGGCATCGGTGATCACCCAATGCCGGCTGATCAGCTGGATGCCCACCGTGCCGTCGTTGGTGATGGTGATGGTATAGGCGAAAACGTAATGCCCGCGCTCCTCGTCGGATTCCTCTGGAATGAAAAATACCGAAGCCTCTATTTTTACGTTGTAATCTTTGACAGCCATTGCCTTCGTTTCAGTTTGATACTGCAGCTTCTAGTTGCGCAGGGGTTTCATGTAGAATAGCCTCTTTTGCCGAGGAATACCGATGCCCAATTACCTGATCGCGCCCAGCATACTTTCAGCCAACTTTGCCAAACTGGGCGAGGAGATCGTCGACGTGATCGACGCAGGCGCAGACATCATACATTTCGATGTCATGGACAACCATTATGTACCTAACCTGACCATCGGTCCACTCGTCTGCGAAGCGATCCGCCCGTTGACCCAGGCGCCGATCGACGTCCACCTGATGGTAAAACCGGTCGACAGGATCATTCCCGATTTCGCCAAGGCAGGCGCCAACATCATCTCCTTCCATCCTGAAGCCTCCGAACACATCGATCGCACCATAGGCCTCATCAGGGACCAGGGATGCAAGGCGGGATTGGTCTTCAATCCGGCGACCCCGCTCAATTATCTCGACCACGTGATCGAAAAACTCGATCTCATCCTGATCATGTCGGTCAATCCCGGCTTCGGGGGACAAAAGTTCATTCCCGGGGCATTGACCAAGTTGAAGGCCGTGCGCAAGATGATCGACGAGAAGGGCCTCGACATCATGCTCGAAATCGACGGCGGCGTGAAAGCGGACAACATCGCGGAAATCGCGAGAGCCGGCGCGGATACTTTCGTTGCAGGCTCCGCCATCTACAACACGCCGAACTACAAGGCGACCATCGACCAGATGCGGGCCGAGCTCGCCAGGGCATGATGCTGGCCAGAACCCCCGTTTCCGTCAAGGCAGTCATGATCGACCTCGACGGCACCCTGCTCGATACCGCCATGGATCTCGCAACCGCTGCGAACCTGACGCTGGAAGAGTTCGGCCTTTCCAAGGTCGATCCGGAAACGATCAAGACCTTCATCGGCAAGGGCGTGCTCAACCTGATGACAAAGACCTACATCGCATCGGCTGGCAGCGCGCCGGAGGATTTCGATCCTGTCATGGAAATCTTCGAAAAACATTACGACAGCGTGGTGTCCAAAGAATCGCATCCCTATCCCGGAGTGGTTGAAGGGTTGGAGGCGATGAAAGCAGCGGGCTTCAGGCTCGCATGCATCACCAACAAGGTGGCGCGCTTCACGATCCCGCTGCTCAAGGATACCGGCCTTTACGATTTCTTCGAAATCGTGCTTTCCGGGGACAGCCTGCCGAAGAAGAAACCCGATCCGCTGCCGCTTCTGCATGCCTGCGAACATTTCGGAATCAAGCCTCCCGAAATGCTTCTCATCGGCGATTCGATCAACGACGTTCAAGCCGCCCGCGCTGCGGGATGCGCCGTTTTCTGCGTGCCCTACGGCTATAATGAGGGAATGGATGTCAGGGAGCTCGATTCCGATGCGCTCGTCGAAAGTTTGCTGGATGCCACCCGTCTGATCGAGAAATCATGACCGAACAGGAGTTCGAAAAGCTGAAGTCGGCAGGCTACAACCGCATTCCGCTGGTTCTGGAAACTTTCGCCGACCTCGATACGCCGCTTTCGGTCTACCTCAAGCTCGCCAATGCACCCTATTCCTACCTTCTGGAATCCGTCGTCGGCGGAGAGCGTTTCGGGCGCTATTCCTTCATCGGACTGCCGGCGAAATGCGTGCTCAAGTTCTTCAAAGAGCGCTACCGCATCCTGCAGGATGGAAAAGCCACTGAAGAAGGGGCGACCGACGATGCGCTGAAATTCGTGGAATCTTTCCAGGAGCGCTTCAGGGCCGCGCCGATTTCGACCCCCTTGCGCTTTTTCGGCGGACTGGTGGGTTATTTCGGCTATGATGCCGTGCGCTACATCGAGCCCAAGCTTGCAAAAACGAGCAAAAAGGATACCCTCGGCACGCCCGACATTTTATTGATGCTCTCCGAAGAGCTTGCGGTGGTGGACAACCTCTCGGGCAAGCTCTACCTCATCGTTTATGCCGACCCGGCAGAAGAAAACGCCTACGCAAAAGCAAACCGGCGGCTCAAGGAACTGAACCGGCGCCTGCGCTCCCCGGCCGGAATCCCCGAATACAGGCCCCATCATCCCATGCCGGAGCCAGTATCCGAAATCGGTGAAGAAGCCTTTCTTCAGGCGGTCGACAAGGCCAAGCATTACATTGTCGAAGGCGACATCATGCAGGTGCAGATTTCGCAGCGCATCCGCCTTCCCTTCGATGCGCCGCCCATCAACCTCTACCGGGCATTGCGCGCGATCAACCCTTCCCCCTACATGTTCTATTTGGACCTCGAGGATTTCCACATCGTGGGCGCATCCCCCGAGATATTGGTTCGGCAGGAGCAGGACAGGATCACGGTGAGGCCGATTGCCGGAACCCGCCCCAGGGGGGCCACCCCGGAGCAGGACAGGGATCTCGAACAGGACCTCCTTTCGGACCCCAAGGAGCGGGCGGAACACCTGATGCTGATCGACCTCGGCAGGAACGACATCGGACGGGTCGCGCAGACGGGATCGGTGAAAGTGACCGAGAAAATGGTGGTCGAGCGCTATTCGCACGTGATGCACATCGTCTCCAACGTCGAAGCCAGGATCAAGCCCGGAATGACCGCGATAGAGCTGCTCAGGGCGACCTTCCCGGCAGGGACGGTGACAGGGACTGCGAAAGTCAGGTCGATGGAAATCATCGACGAACTCGAACCCTCGAAACGCGGCATCTATGCCGGGGCAGTCGGCTATATCGGGTTCAACGGCAACATGGATCTTGCGATCGCGATCAGAACCGCGGTGATCAAGGACGGGAATCTCTATGTCCAGGCGGCGGCCGGTATCGTCGCCGATTCGATTCCCGGCAACGAATGGATGGAAACCTGCAACAAGGCTCGCGCCGTGATGCGCGCAGCGGAAATGACGCTTGCCGGCCTCGATTCGGAGAACTAGATGCTCTTGATGATCGACAATTACGACTCCTTCACCTACAACCTGGTCCAGTATTTCGGCGAACTCGGACAGGAAGTCGACGTGAAAAGAAACGACGAGATCACGCTCGATTACGTCGACAGGAGCCGCCACGACTACATCGTGATTTCCCCCGGCCCCTGCACGCCCAACGAGGCGGGCATCTCGGTTCCGCTGATCCGGCATTTTGCCGGAAAAATCCCCATCCTCGGGGTATGTCTCGGGCACCAGAGCATAGGCCAGGCCTTCGGCGGCAGGATTATCCATGCCAGGGAACTCATGCATGGCAAAACCTCCCTGATCCATCATCTCGACAAGGGCGTCTTCAGGGGGCTGCCCAGCCCCTTCATTGCGACACGTTACCATTCCCTGGTGATAGAGCGGGAAAGCCTGCCCGATTGCCTCGAAATCACGGCCTGGACCGAGGACGGGGAGATCATGGGCGTGAAACACAGGACGCTCGCCGTGGAAGGGGTGCAGTTCCATCCCGAATCGATCCTGACCGAATACGGCCACGACATGCTGAAAAACTTCCTGGAACAGCAATGACGCCCCAGGCAGCACTCCATGCCCTGGTCGAAAAGAAGGATCTTTCCGGCGAGGAAATGACCTCTGTCATGCATCAGATCATGTCAGGGGAATTGACCCCGGTTCAGATCGCCGGCATCGTCATCGCCCTGCGCTCCAAGGGCGAGACGGTGGCGGAAATCGCGGCAGCGGCAGGCGTGATGCGCGAACTATCGGCCAAAGTGGAAGTGCCGCAAGATATTCATCTCGTCGATACCTGCGGCACGGGAGGAGACGGCACCCATACCTTCAATATTTCCACGGCCTCTGCGATTGTCTCGGCCTCCGCTGGAGTAAAAATCGCGAAGCACGGCGGGAGATCGGTTTCCAGCACCTGCGGCAGCGCCGACGTTCTGGAGCGTCTCGGCGTCAATGTCGGCCTCGCCCCTGCGGACGTAGCGAAATCGATCATGGCCATCGGCATAGGCTTCATGTTCGCCCCAAGCCACCACAGCGCCATGCGCTTTGCAGCGCCGGTAAGACGGGAGCTCGGGATCAGGACGATTTTCAATCTGCTCGGCCCCATGACCAACCCGGCCAATGCGAAAAACCAGGTCCTCGGCGTATACCACCGGGACCTCCTCAGGAAATTCGCCGAAGCGCTGAAGATGTTGGGAAGCCGGCATGTGCTGGTGGTCCACGGCATGGACGGACTGGATGAAATCTCCATCAGCGGAGAAACGCTGGTGGCGGAACTGAAAGACGGGAATATTTCGGAATACCGCCTGAATCCGGAAGATTTCGGATTGGAGAAATCCCCGATCGAAGCGATCCGGGTGCACGATGTCGAAAGCGCATGCAGACTGCTTCTCGACGCCCTGGAAAACAGGCCGGGGCCCGCTCGCGACATCGTCATGCTCAATGCCGGCGCTTCGATCTACATCTCGGGACTCGCGAAGAGCATCGCTGAAGGGGTGCAAATGGCGGGGCGCCAGATTTCGAATGGCGCAGCCCGGAAAAAGCTCGACGAACTGGTTGCCTTCTCGAACAGCTTCAAAGCTGGGTGAAGGTTGCCCGCTCGTAATCAGCGCCCTTCCCGGCAAGCCCGGTGAGCTTGAATTCCATCGACAATCCATCCCTGTCGAGAACTGCGATGATCCGGTTCCGGACATACCATCCCCTGGGCATGACGAGGCTCGCCTTCTCCCCATGGTGGAGCAGGATGGCCTGCACATATTTTCCGGATACGGTAGGGTTGATTCCCGTCTGACGGATCGCCACCGCCTCCGGTCTTCCCTCAAGAAGCTTCAGTCCCATGTTGACGCTCCCTTCCAGTCCCGCGATAACCCAACGGATCACGCAGGGCACGAAATCTTCGCCGTCCCGGATGCCGACAAGATGCCCCGGGCTCACGCGCGCGCCCTTCTCGATCCTGATCAACGAAAATTCCTTGCCGTTCTCGTCCTGAATGTCCCAACTCTCGGTATCGTGCCCGCCTTTCTGCTCATCGTTCGATGCAATATGCCCGAAAAGCCCGATCTCCTCATGCTGCCTCTTGTTGAGGCTGCTCTTTTCGACAGGTTGCGTGAAAACTTTCCCGCTGAGATGAAAGTGAATATCTTCCAGGCCGAAGCATAGCTCGGCCCGGTGGCTGATAGTACGCCCGTCGAACATGCGCGCCACCTTTCCTTCGCACCAATGCCGATGCAGCTTCTCAATGAGGGAAAGACAAAAATCCGGCGGCAAGCTCTCCCCCAAACCGAGCTGCTCAGGCGCCTGGCCCTGCTGCAACAGCACCATCCTGATTTTCAGATTCTTTCCCAGTTCCGACATGTCCAGGTAGCGGATGGCGGTGCCTTGAGAAGCCCGATGCAGAATGCAGTCCGAACTTTCAAGATCGACCGCAATGGGCGGCGAAATTTTTGCCGAAGCGGGAATATCCCTGGCAATGGTGACGAGGGAAGTCCATCCGTTGAGCCAGAGGTTGGCGAGCTGTAGCTGGCTGCGCGTCAGTTCGTAGGGGTCCGCCTGGCAGAGCAGCACGGTGCGTATGAAATGGTCCGCGCAGGAAGTCGGCGGAAGATGGCGATCAAAACTTTCCGCAACAATCGAGAATCCCGCATCCTCGGAAAATCGGTAAAGCTGATGCAATTGCAGCCAAAGCTTCGAGTCGACCTGATGGGAAAGAAAAATATACTCGGATATCTGCAGTGCAGTGTAATGCAGGCAGCGCTGGCATATCCGCGCCAGATGCCCCACCACTGAAGGCTCCCCATCGATGCCGGCATTCAGGCAATGTCCGTAGGAAGTCGCCATTTCCGCCCATAACGAGACGATCTCGTCGCGTATGGAAGATTCGCTGTCGCTCAGCGGCAGGGGCTTGCCGACAAGCTTCCTGCCATAACCTTCCTGAACAATGCCTATCGTTTCACGCAACTGCTCCGTTATTTTCAGCCGGCCCAGGGGGGGAAGCATGGCACGATTCAGTCCGCGCAGTTTCCTGGAAAGGGTCTGATGGGCCAGACGGATATCGGTGAGCTGGAATTGGGATATCCAGCGGGCGCACGAAGCCGGATCGGCGAAGGCCGGTTCCACAGGCTCATCTGTCTCTGGCAGGCTCGGGCGATACATGTCAGGCCGACATAAAGGGAATGTTTTGATTCTAACCTGAAATGGCGTTCAGTGCAGATAGGCGGACTGGAAGAGCCGGGTCATTTCTTCCCCGGAAAGCGGCTCACTGAAATAATATCCCTGGAATCCATGACAGCCCTGATCCTTGAGATGGCTGAACTGGTCGGAAGTTTCCACACCCTCTGCGATGACCTTCAGTTGCAGGCTGCGGGCCATCGCGATAATCGCAGCGACGATCGCGGCATCGTTCGAATCTCCGGTGATATCCCGGACGAAAGACTGGTCTATCTTGAGAACGTCGAGCGGGAAGCGCTTCAAGTAGCTCAATGAAGAATAACCTGTTCCGAAATCATCCAGAGAAAGCTTGATGCCCAAGTATTTTAGCCGATTCAGCGTGGTGAGCGTCGATTCGGTGTTGTGCATCAGCATGCTTTCCGTCATTTCCAGTTCAAGGCGGTGGGCCGAGAGCGCCGTCTCTTCGAGAATCTTCTCGATCATTTTCGAGAAGTCGCCTTCCCTGAACTGTCTTGGCGAAACGTTGACCGAAATGCGCTGGGATTCGTTCAGAAACCCGGCCATTTGCCAAACCTTCATCTGGGCGCAAACGGTTTTCATCATCCATTCACCCAGATTGACGATCAGCCCCGTCTCTTCGGCCAGCGGAATGAATCTCGCAGGAGGTATCCATCCCCGCGCGGGGTGTTTCCAGCGCATCAGGGCTTCCATCCCGGTGACGAAACCGCTGCCGATATCGACCTGGGGTTGGTAATGAACCTCCAGTTCGCCGCGCTCCAGCGCCTTGCGCAAATCGTTCTGCAGGGAAAGCCGCTCCAGGGTCAGCGTATTCATCCGTTCGGCATAGAACTGATAGTTGTCGCGCCCCTGGGATTTGGCATGATAGAGCGCCGTATCCGCGCTCTTGATCAGGTCGCCGGCACTGTCCGCATCCGAGGGGAACAGCGCGATGCCTATGCTTGCCGTAACCAGTATTTCGTTGTTTTCGAAATGAAAAGGCTCGGATAATGCCGCCCTGATTTTCTCTGCAACCAGCGCTGCACTCTGAGCCACTTCGCCGACTTCGCTTCTGCAAAAATTGGCGACAATGACGACGAATTCGTCTCCCCCGAGTCTGGCAACCGTATCTCCTTCGCGTATGCAGGTATTGAGGCATTGCGCCACGCTCTGAAGGAGGGCATCCCCTCCCGAATGTCCGAGGATATCGTTCGCCTCTTTGAAATGGTCCAAGTCTAAATAAAGCACACCGAACTGCCGCTCACCCCGGCCCGACTGGTTGATCAGCATTTCCAGCCTGTCCATGAGGAGAAGGCGATTGGGCAATCCGGTCAGGGTATCGAAATAAGCCAAACGATGAATCTGCTCCTCGGCAAGCTTGCGTTCGGTGATATCGAGGGAAGTGCCGATGTAATGGGAAATTTGCCCGTTTTCGTCGTCTATCGCATTGATCCCGAGCAATTCCGGATAAACCTCGCCGTTTTTCCTGCGGCTCCAGACTTCCCCATGCCACTTTCCATGCTTCTCTACCGCTGCGTGGATGGCACGATGGAATTCGTCATCATGCCGCCTTGATCTCAGGATATCCCGGGATTGTCCGACGATCTCTTCGGGGGAATAACCCGTTATGGCGCAGAAGGCGGGATTAACGCTGATGATGTTGTAATGCCTGTCCGCGATGAATATGCCTTCGAGATTGTGCTCGAATACGGAGGAAGCGAAACGAAGCTGCTGCTCTGCGTTTTTTCTTTCGGTAATGTCGTCGAGACTGCCGCGGAAACCTGTAATGCCGCCCGATATATCGCGCATCGCCTCCGCATAGACTTCGACCCAGTGAACCTTGCCGTCCCTTGCCGAAAAACGCACCTCGTAGCGGCAGTGCTCGGTTTCTTCGAGAAGCCTCAACTGTTCCGCATTCTTCCGAATATCTTTAGGATGGATATAGGTGGCAATGGGCTTTCCCAGACAGGCTTCGACCCGGTAATGGGTGATTTCCTCCCAGGCCTTGTTGAGGAATGTCAGGCGGCCATAAGCGTCGGTCTGGAATATGCCTTCCTTCAGCCTGTCGATGAAGCTGCCCGGAAACGCCTCGCCTGCGTTGCGGAATTTCAGGATCACGCCGCTTATCTTGCCGTCCGAATCCCTGAGCGGGGATACGCTGCCATCGAGAACCGTTTCGACCCCGTTGCGGCTGACGAAAAGGATGGACTCCTTGCGCAATATCCGTTCAACGATATTGCCGACCCGTTGGCCCGTGAGAGGGTCGCGCATGCCCAGCACTTCGGACAGGGGCTTACCCATTGCTTCCCGCGTGAGCCAGCCGGTCAATCGCTCCGCTTCCCCATTCAGCAGAATGACCCTGCACCCTTTGTCAGTTGTAATTTCAGCTTCGGCCATCGATTCCATTCACGATATTCGCCAAATACATCATTTCAGCTTTACCCAAGATTAAACCACAATTTAATCAATTTTTACAATAACCTGCTTTTATCTCCTAAGGAGAAACATGAGAAAATGATCTCGTTCTCCTTGCGAAAACCGATGACCTTGAACGATTCACCCATTTCGGCCGGGCTGACCAGCTTCTGGAGTTCGCTGCACAGGGGGAGATAGGCCGTCACATCTTCGGGAGAAACCTTGGCGAGGATGTCGGTGATGCCGCAATTGATCAGGAAATGCGCCTGTGTCGTGTAGCCTGCGAATTGCAATCCCGCATCGATGCCCGCCTCGGCAATGGCGCTGAAATCGACATGGGTGGTGATGTCCTGCAGTCCGGGAAGAAAAAAAGGGTCGTCATGCGCATGATGGCGATAGTGGCACATCAACGTGCCCTGGGAACGATCGGGATGGTAGTATTCGGCCCTGCCGAAACCGTAGTCGAGAAAAAGCAGCATGCCGCGCTTCAATATTCCGGAAAGCCTGGCAACCAGCGCCCTCGCTTCGAGATGAATTTCGCTGACATAGCCTGGCGGCACATGAATGGCCCTTGCCGCCTCGAATAGAGCCCCGTGCTCGATCTGCCTGTCTTGCCAGGCAAGCTTTCCTTCGCTGATGCAGACCCCCCGCTCTTCGATATTTTTTTCGCGCCAGCGAACCAGGCTGCAGGGAACGGCATCCAATACCTCGTTCGCAATGATCAGGCCTTCGAAGTTTTCCGGCAGGTCTTCCAGCCAGGTCACCTGAAATCCTCTCAGCCGCTCCTCCTGCCTTCTTCTCAAGTCTGCGCTCACTTCCAGTATATAGTAGCGGCGAGGACTGACTTCCAGCTCCTGCAGCAAATCGAAAGCGAGCTTTCCAGTGCCCGCCCCGAGCTCCAGAATGTCGGTATCGGGATTGGCGGACAGCCATTCGAAAGCAAAGCGCGCAAGCGTTTTTCCGAACAGGGAGGAAATCTCGGGGGCCGTGACGAAATCCCCGGACTTGCCGAATTTTGCCGCCCCGGCGCTGTAGTAACCCAGCCCGGGGGCGTACAGCGCCATGCGCATATACTCGGCAAAGGAAATCCATCCTCCTGCATCGGCAATGTTTTGGCGGATCAGCGCCTGAAGGCGTTCGCTGTGCGCAAGGGCTTCCCCTTCGGGCTCGGGTAGTGGCGGCATCGAGACTATGGTAAATTGTCTGGCATTCAGTTTAGAGGAGATTTCCTTGCAAGGCAAAGTCGTTCTGATCACGGGTGGTGCAAAGCGGGTGGGGGCCGCGATATGCCGCAGGCTTCACGCCCGGGGAGCGGATCTGATGATCCATTACCGCTCTTCCGCCATCGATGCGCGCGCGCTCCAGGATGAACTCAACGACGCAAGGCCAGACTCCGTTTCCCTCATCCAGGCCGACCTGCTCAACATTTCCGTCCTGCCGAGCCTGGTGTCCGATACGGTGAGCCGCTTCGGCAGGCTGGATGTGCTGATCAACAACGCTTCCAGCTTTTTTCCGACCAATATCGGCGAAATCACGGAAAACGCCTGGGACGATCTGGTCGGGACCAACCTCAAGGCACCGCTTTTCCTTTCCCAGGCCGCAGCACCCCAACTCAGGAAGCATCACGGCTGCATCGTCAACATCGTCGATATCCATGCCGAGAAACCGCTCAAGAACTATCTCGTCTATTCCACCGCCAAGGGGGGGCTGGTTGCCCTCACCAAAGCCCTGGCGAGGGAGCTCTCCCCCGGAACCCGGGTCAACGCCGTTGCGCCAGGCGCGATTCTCTGGCCGGAGGACGAAGTCTGGGCGGATGCGCTCTCCAGGCAGAGGATCATCAACCAGACCCTGCTGAAAAGAGTGGGAGAGCCGGACGACATCGCCAAGACGGTCGCCTTCCTTGTCGCAGATGCCCCTTATGTCACGGGTCAGGTCATCGCCGTGGACGGCGGCAGGAGCGTCAACCTGTAATATGAAAACTCATTCCTGATCAAAAAGCACGTCTCCTTCGTGCTGAACAGGGAGGTTTTCGAAGTCGAACAGCGATTTGTCCATCAGGTGCGAGGGAACCACATGGGTCAGGGCATTGAACATGTTCTTCAGCCTTCCGGGATCCTCCCTTTCCCACTGCTGCAGCATTTCACGCATGATCTGGCGCTGCAGATTCGGCTGTGAACCGCAAAGGTTGCAGGGAATGATCGGAAAACGCATTGCCGCCGCGTATTTCTTGATATCCTCCTCCCTGCAATAGGCCAGGGGCCGGATCACGACATTTCTGCCGTCGTCGGAGCGCAGCTTCGGCGGCATGGCTTTCAGCTTTCCGCCGAAAAACATATTCAGAAGCAGCGTCTGGAGAATATCGTCCCGATGATGGCCGAGCGCGATCTTCGTGGCACCCAATTCCCTTGCAGTGCGGTAAAGAATCCCCCTGCGCAGGCGAGAACAAAGAGAGCATGTCGTCTTTCCGGGGGCGATCTTCTCCTTCACGATGCTGTAGGTATCCTGCTCCACGATCCTGTAGCGAATTCCGGTTTTTTCGAGGTATTCCGGCAGCACATGCTCCGGAAAGCCCGGCTGCTTCTGGTCCAGGTTGACCGCAACCAGATCGAAGCGGATCGGGGCGACGCCTTGCAAATACTTGAGGGTATCGAGCATGGTGTAGCTGTCCGCCCCCCCGGAAAGACACACCATCACGAGGTCTCCTTCCTCGATCATATTGAAATCGATGATGGCCTTGCCGGTCAGCCGCCGGATCTGTTTCTGCAGCCTCTCGAAGCTGCGTGACAGCTTGGGCTCTTCCCGGGAAATCTCGGGATGAAACTGGATCGGGGAGAAACCCGGGGCAAAATCGGCGGTGGAGGTCATTCTGTGGTTTTCCTGGAATAGGGGAAGTCGAAGCGCGAATTGCTGAAGTTCAAGGCGCAATTTTACCCTGTCCGGTTCCAGACGTCTGCGCTTTAAGAAAGCTGTTTCAGAAACACCTTGGAGCGCCGCTTGTAATTATAGAGGGATTGTTTTTTCTCGGGGAGCGCCTCGATTCCCGCTTCAACAAAACCGCGCTCGATGAACCAGTGCGCAGTCCTGGTAGTGAGCACAAACACCCGCTCAAGCCCCAGTTTTCTCGCCTTGTCCTCCAATCTCGAAAGGAGCCTGTCGCCCACGCCCGAATTGCGGAACTCGGGATGCACCACGAGGCAGGCGATCTCCCCTTCCTCGTCGAAAGGATAAAGGGCCGCGCAGCCTATCACCCTCCTGTCGTGCTCCAGCACGAAGAAGCGGTTTATCTCCATTTCCAGCCTTTCCCTCTGCCTGCGTACCAGCACGCCTTCCGCCTCGAGCGGCTCGATCAGGGCGAGGATGCCGCCAACGTCCTCTATCTTCGCCTCCCTCAGGCTCTCGAGAATATCCTGGGTGAGCAGGGTGCCGATTCCTTCGTGAGTGAAGAGTTCGAGCAGAAGTGCGCCGTCCATATGGCGGCTGAGAAGGTGCACGCGATTAACGCCTTCCTTGCAGCACTTCAATGCGCAGGGAAGGTAAGTGCGAACGTCTTCGGAAAGGTCTGCGCGAGAAAGCAGGGCTTGGGCGCGCGACAGGGAAAGCTCGCGAAGCAGATTGCCGCCCTCGTCCTTCACTCCGTTCTCTTCCATGAGGAAAACCAGCTTGTCCGCCTTGAGGGAAATCGCGGCATGGGTTGCGACATCCTCGAGGGTCAGGTTGAAAATTTCCCCTGTCGGGGAATAGCCGAGCGGCGAGAGGAGGACGATCTCGCCCGCATCGAGCCTGTTCCTGATCGCCTGGGAATCGACCCGCCTCACGGCCCCCGTATACATGAGGTCCACACCGGAGATCACCCCCATGGGCTTGGCCGTGATGAAATTCCCCCCTGCAACCCGGATGTCGGCATTGGCCATGGGCGAATTGGCCAGGCCCATCGAAAGCAGCGCCTCGATTTCCATCCTGAGCCGGCCTATCGATTCCTTGACCTGCTGCAACACTTCGAGACCGGTGGCGCGCATGCCCTCGACGTAATGATCTGCCAGCCCCGCTGCATGCAGCCTCGATTCGATCTGGGGTCTCGCGCCGTGGACCAGTACGATCTTCACGCCGAGACTCGCGAGCAGGTTGATGTCGTGGGTAAGCTCGACGAACTTGCCGTCAGCAACCACTTCCCCGCCGAAGGCCACGACGAACGTCTTCCCCCTGAAAGCGTTGATGTAGGGGGCAGAATACCTGAACCAGTTGACGAATTCCGCAGGAATCATGATTGTTTTCCTTTTTCAGGGCAAGTATATACCTGCAGCCGCCACAATTGAATGCGCCGGCCGTGACCCGCTCAGAAAAAGTCCCCCCAAAGCGCATGCAGCGCAGAAATCGCAGCGAGCCCCGCCGTCTCGGTCCTGAGGATGCGGGGGCCCAGCTTCATCGCTTCGAACCCGCAAGACAGGGCGAGGGCCTCTTCCTCAGGGGCAAGCCCCCCTTCAGGCCCTATCAGGAGAAAGATTTCTCCGTCTGGCTGCGAAAAATCCCGCAAGGATTTACCCATTGGAGAAAGCAGAAGCTTCTTCCCCTGCCTCGGGGTCGGGAGCCAGACTTCCAGCGGCACGATGGGTAACATTTCGGGAATGCGGTTGCGCCCGCACTGCTCGCAGGCCGAAATCGCGACATTCGTCCAGTGGCCTTCGCGTCTTTTGGCACGCTCTCCCGATAACCTCACCGTGCTGCGCCGCGTCTCGACGATCTGGATGGATTTCGCGCCGAGCTCGACGGCCTTCTGCACCACCCAGTCCATTTTCTCCGAAGCCGCCAGCGCCTGGACCAGGGTGACCGAAAGTTTGGACTCCCTGTCCATCGCAATTTTTTCGAGAATTTCGACCGAGGCAGAATCGAGCACCCTGCACCGGAATTCCCCCCCTTTGCCGTCGAAAAGGACGATTTCCTCCTCTTTTCCGAGCCTCAGCACCCTGAAGGCATGATGCGCAACCGGCGCCGGAAGGCGGAAAATGCCGGTAGCGGGAATTTCCTGCGGGCAATGAAAGCGGGGTATGGCCATGGCTCTTTGGGGCGATAAACGTCAAAGTGATGATAATATATTGCGTTTTCGGAAAGAATCCAATTCAGGAGGAAAAATGGTCAGCCTGCAAACCCCCGTATGCGATTTCGGCTGGAATCCACCGGACTTCGACCTTCCCGGCGTTGACGGAAAGCGGCATACGCTTGCCACGAGCCGCGGGAAGAACGGCCTGCTCGTGATGTTCATCTGCAACCACTGCCCCTATGTCCAGGCCATCAGGAAACGCCTCGTGAATGACGCCCAGGAACTCATGCGATACGGCATCAACAGCATCGCCATCATGTCGAACGATCCCACCGACTATCCGGATGATTCCTTCGAAAACATGAGGCAGGTGGCACAGGAATTCCATTTCCCCTTCCCCTATGTGATCGACGAGACGCAGGAAGTCGCAAAAGCCTACGGTGCGATATGCACACCCGATTTCTTCGGCTTCAATGCGAATCTCGAACTGCAGTACCGGGGCAGATTCGACGCCTCCAGGAAGGAAACCGCGCCCGAATCGGATCGGGATCTTTTCAACGCGATGCTCCAGGTCGCGCAAACCGGGAAAGGCCCTCTGGAGCAGATTCCCGGCATAGGTTGCTCGATCAAGTGGAAATAGGCCTGCTCGACGAAGTGGCGGCATCTGTCCGCAGGATTTCCAGTGATGAAATCCTGCCGCGTTATCTCAAGGTGGCACGGCAGAGGAAGGCGGACGGCAGCCTTTTCACCGAAGCCGACCTCGCAGTTCAGGAAGCCCTGAAGCGGGAGCTTTCCAAAATCCGGCCCGTTCCCCTGATCGGGGAGGAAATGACCGAAGCGGAACAGACCGCACTATGGAAATCGAACGAGATCTGGTGCGTCGATCCGATCGACGGCACCTCCAATTTCGTCAACGGCATCCCTTATTTCGCAGTTTCGGTGGCATTGATGCAGGGCGGGAAAAGCGTCCTCGGCGTGGTCTACAATCCTGTTTCCGGGGAAATGTTCGCTGCCATTAAAGACGGCGGCGCCTGGCTCGACGGGGAAAGGCTTCCGCTCAGGTTCGGCTCCGAACACCTGAAAGGATCGGTCGCCGGCGTCGATTTCAAACGGCTGCCGAAGGCCCTGGCAAGCCGGCTCGCCCTCTCTCCCCCCTATTCTTCCCAGCGCAATTTCGGGGCCTGCTCTCTGGAATGGTGCTACGCTGCAGCAGGACGCATCGATCTGTATTTGCACGGCGGACAGAAACTGTGGGATTATGCCGCGGGCGCACTCGTTCTCATGGAGGCGGGGGGAAGCCTCTGCTGCATCGACAGCGACGATTTCTGGGGAAGCCCGCCATGGACGCGCTCCGCCATCGCAGCCCGCGACGGGGTGCTTTTCGGAAAATGGCGGGACTGGATCAGAAAAGGCGAATAGCTCATGAAGGTCATTATTCTCGGGGCGGGAAGAGTAGGCTCCACGGTCGCGGAGAGTCTGGCAGGGGAGGCGAACGACATCACGATCGTCGACATCGACCCCGAGAGGCTTAGGCTGCTGCAGGACAGGCTTGACCTGCGCACGGTGGCCGGGAGCGCATCCCACCCGGAAGTATTGAGGCAGGCCGGTGCCCAGGATGCGGACATGATCCTTGCGGTGACCCAGAACGACGAAACCAACCTGGTCGCCTGCAAGCTGGCCTCGATCATTTTCAATGTCCCGACCAAGATCGCCAGGATTCGCGCCGCGGACTACCTTTCCCACCCCGAAATCTTTTCTCCCGAAAACTTCTGCGTCGATTTCACCATCTGCCCCGAGCAGATCCTGACCGATTACATCGTCAAGCTGATCGAATTCCCGGAAGCGCTGCAGGTTCTGGATTTCGCGGACGGCAGGGTCAACCTCGTCGGGATGCGCGCTGCCGAAGGCGGATCCCTCGTGGAGCAGGAGCTCCAGAACATCCGGAAGCACATGCCCAATGTCGAAACCCGCGTCGCCGCGATATTCCGCAAGGGAAGGGCGATCATGCCCGAGCGGGACACCGTGATCGAGACGGGTGATGAGGTGTTTTTCATTGCCGCCGCCAAGGACATCCGCATGGTCATGAGCGAATTGAAGCGCATGGACAAGCCGATCAGGCGCATCATGATCGCAGGCGGAGGAAACATCGGCAGCAGGCTGGCAAAATCCGTCGAGAAGGCCTATCAGGTGAAGCTCATCGAATTCAACAAGAAGTCCTGCGAAAGGCTGGCTGCAAATCTTTCCAGCACCCTGATCCTGCATGGGGATGCGACCGACGAGGGGCTTCTGGAGGCGGAAAACGTGGACGAGATGGATCTCTTCTGCGCGTTGACGAACGACGATGAAAACAACATCATGGCCGCCCTGCTGGCGAAAAGGATGGGAGCCCGCAAGGTGATCGCCCTCATCAACCGGGGCGCCTATGTCGATCTCGTCCAGGGCGGCGAGATCGACATCGCCATTTCCCCTTCCCAGGCCACCATAGGCACCCTGCTCACCCATGTCAGGCGAGCCGATGTCACGGCAGTGCATTCCCTGCGCCGCGGTGCCGCCGAGGCTCTCGAACTGGTCGCGCATGGGGATGCGAAATCCTCCAGGGTGGTCGGCAGAAGGATAGACGAAATCGACCTTCCTCCCGGCGTGAGCATAGGCGCGATCGTCAGGGGCGAACAGGTGCTGATCGCGCACCACGATACCGTGGTCGAACCGGAAGACCATGTCATCATATTCGCGATCAACAAGGAACTCATTCCCAAAGTCGAAAAACTGTTCCAGGTTGCAATGGGATTCTTCTGATGCACAGGATACTGTCAGTGGTCCATATTCTCGGAAAGGTCCTGATGGTATTCAGCCTGGCCTACCTCCTTCCCATACTGACCTCGCTCATCTACCGGGACGGCCAACTCGCAGACTTCGTTCGACCGCTGGTGCTCACCCTGGGATTCGGCATACTGCTCTGGCTGGCGACCCGGGATTTCAAGCGGGAGATGAAACCCAGAGACGGGTTCCTGATGGTGGTGTCGACCTGGCTTGGCGTTGCGGCCTTCTCCACGCTTCCCCTGCTGGAGTCGCTCGGCGGCCTCACCTTCACCCACGCCTTCTTCGAATGCATGTCCGGATTGACGACGACTGGCGCCACCGTACTCTCCGGACTCGACAGCCTGCCGCAATCGATCAATCTTTGGCGCCACGAACTCAGCTGGATCGGGGGAATGGGCATCATCGTCCTCGCCGTGGCCATTCTACCCCTCCTGGGCGTGGGCGGCATGCAACTCTCCAGAGCCGAAACGCCCGGTCCGATGAAAGACAGCAAGCTCGCCCCGCGCATCACCGAAACTGCGAAAAACCTCTGGCTCGTCTATTTCGTCATTACCCTGGCCTGCATCATCGCATTGAAGCTTGCCGGAATGAGCGGGTTCGATGCGATCTGTCATGCTTTTTCCGCGATGAGCCTGGGCGGATTCTCCACCCACGATGCAAGCATCGGATATTTCCATTCTCCCGCCATAGAAATCGTCCTGACCTTCTTCATGCTGGTCGCAGGCATGAATTTCGCGACCCATTTCCTCGCGCTGCGCGGCAAAAGCCTCAAGCTCTACAGGGCCGACCGGGAAGGTGTGGCCTTCATCAAGCTGGTCTCGGTAAGCGCCGTCGCCATCGCCCTCTTCCTCTGGCGCACGGGAACCTACGATAATTTCTGGACCGCGCTGCGGCATGCATCCTTCAATCTGGTCTCCATCGCGACGGATTGCGGTTTGACCAGCATCGATTACAATGCCTGGCCCATTCTCGCTCCGCTCTGGATGCTTTTCCTGAGCTGCATTTCCGTCAGCTCCGGCTCGACAGGGGGCGGGATCAAAATGATAAGAACCCTCGTCCTCGTGAAACAGAGCCAGCGTGAAATGCTGCGTCTTCTCCACCCCGCCATTGTCAATCCGCTGAAAATCAACGGCCTGGTCGTCCAGAACAATGTCGTCTATTCCGTTCTCGGATTCATTTTCCTCTATTTCATGAGCATTCTCGTGCTGGTCTTCATGCTCGTCGGAAGCGGATTCGATTTCGTTTCCTCCTTCAGTGCGATTATCGCCTGCATCAACAATGTCGGCCCCGGACTGGGCCAGGTCGGCCCCGCCACGACCTACGGCGGCCTGAACAGTTTCCAGGCCTGGGTCTGTATTCTGGCCATGCTGCTCGGCCGCCTGGAAATCTTTTCCATCCTGATCATCTTCACCCCGGCCTTTTGGCGGAAATAGCGCAATTGTGAAGTTGCAGCCAGATGACTACAATGGAATGTCATGAGCGCTTTCAACCTTACAGACCATTTACTGATAGCCATGCCCGGCATGATGGATCCGGTATTCTCCAAATGCCTGATGTATATCTGCGAGCATCACGACCAGGGTGCGCTGGGGTTGGTGGTCAACCGCCCGATCGCGATGAGCCTTGCTTCCATGCTCGGCGAGCTCGGGATAGAATCCAGGAACGAAGAATTCGAGAAGGTTCCGGTCTATTTCGGCGGGCCTGTCGAAATGGAAAGGGGATTCGTTCTTCACGAGCCGGTCGGACAATGGCAGTCGACCATTTCCGTCGCCGAAAACATGGGGCTCACAACCTCCAGAGACATCCTTCAATCCCTGGGCCAGGGCTCGGGACCCCGGCATGTTCTGGTTGCCCTCGGCTATGCAGGATGGGCGCCGGGACAACTGGAGCACGAACTGAGCCAGAATGCCTGGCTGAGCGCAAAATCCTCGCAGGAAATCCTTTTCGAAACCGCGGCCGAAGAGCGTCTTCCCGCCGCACTCAGGATGATGGGCATAGACTGGGCGAATCTCAGTGAATCGGCTGGGCATGGGTGAGGTGCTGGCCTTCGATTTCGGGACAAGGCGAATCGGCGTGGCCCTCGGCAGCCTGGAAACCGGAATCGCCCATCCCCTCTCGACCGTCCTCTGGGAAAAAAAATCCGAATGCTTCGAGGCGATCGATGTTCTGATCAAGGAGTGGCAACCTGCCCTGCTCGTGGTAGGATTGCCACTGTCGATGAGCGGCGCCGAACATGAACTCACACGGCTTGCGAAGCTTTTCGGCAGGCGCCTGGCCGCAAGATATGGCCTGCCCGTCGAATTCGTGGACGAGCGCCTGAGTTCTTTCGCTGCAGAGGAGGCGCTACGGGAAGCCGGCATTTTCGGGAAGGCACAGAAGGCCCATATCGACCAGGTCGCTGCGCAATGTCTGCTGCAGGCGTACCTGGAGGAGAAGGAACATGGAATTACCCCAGACCCGTGACATTCTGGAAAAACTGGCGAAAGACATCCGGGCCGATCTGACCGGCGACACCATCCTGGTCGGCATCCATACCGGCGGTGCCTGGCTCGCCGAGGAACTGCATCGCATGCTGGGGCTTTCCACGCCGCTCGGCATGCTCGACATTTCCTTCTACCGGGACGATTTCGAGCGCATCGGCCTGCACCCCGAAGTAAAGCCTTCCGACATCTCTTTCGATGTCGACGGAGCCGACATCCTGCTCGTCGACGATGTGCTTTTCACCGGGCGCACGGTGAGAGCGGCAGTCAATGAGATTTTCGATTACGGCAGGCCGGCCAGGATCAGGCTTGCCGTCCTCGTCGACAGGGGCGGGCGGGAATTGCCCATCGAAGCCCGATTCACGGGCATCAAACTGGATCTCGGCGAACACAGGATGATCGACCTGCTGAGAAACGATACGGGCGAGCTTGAACTCAGACTGAGACCTGGGAACTGAAATGCAAAGACAACTCAACAAGAACGGGGAACTGCAGCATCTGCTGACCATAGAGGGGTTGTCCGCAGCCATGCTACATCACATCCTGGACACGGCCGAATCCTTCGTCGGCGTGACCGAGAGAGAGGTCAAGAAGGTGCCGCTCCTGAGGGGAAAGGCGATATTCAACCTTTTCTTCGAGCCCAGCACCAGGACCCGCACGACCTTCGAGATCGCGGCCAAGCGGCTTTCAGCCGACGTCATCAATCTCAACATCAGCGCCTCCTCCCAGAGCAAGGGGGAGACCTTGCTCGACACCGTCAACAACCTTTCTGCGATGCATGCCGACATGTTCATCGTCAGGCATGCGCAAAGCGGAGCCGCCCATCTGATCGCGAATCACGTCGCCCCGGAAATCCATGTGATCAACGCCGGCGACGGGCGCCATGCCCACCCCACCCAGGCCCTGCTCGACATGTACACGATCAGGCATTTCAAGCGCGATTTCCACGAACTCAAGGTGGCAATCATCGGGGATATCATGCATTCCCGTGTGGCGCGCTCCCAAATCCATGCGCTCACCACCCTGGGCGTTCCCGAGGTCAGGGTGATCGCGCCCAGGACCCTGCTCCCCAAGGGAGTCGAGCATCTCGGCGTGCATCCCTATCACGACATGTCGAAAGGACTGAAGGATGTGGATGTCCTCCTCATGCTGAGGCTGCAAAACGAACGCATGCAGGGCGCTTTGCTGCCGAGTGCGCAGGAGTATTTCAAATACTACGGCCTGACGCCGGAGAAGCTGGCGCTCGCCAAACCCGATGCAATCGTCATGCACCCCGGCCCGATGAACCGGGGGATAGAAATCGATTCCGCCGTAGCCGATGGTCCGCAGTCGGTCATCCTTCCTCAGGTGACCTTCGGCATCGCCGTGCGCATGGCGGTCATGAGCATTCTTGCCGGAAGCTGAACATGAAGATCCATATCAAGAACGGACGCCTTATCGATCCGAAAAACCATCTCGACAGGAAAGCCGACCTTTTCATCGCTGCAGGCAAGGTGGCCTCCATAGGGGAACCCCCGCAAGGCTTCAATGCCAGTCATGAAATCGATGCGAATGGACTCGTCGTCTGCCCGGGTCTGGTCGATCTCTCCGCGAGATTGCGGGAACCGGGCTACGAATACCGGGCGACCCTCGAATCCGAAATGGAGGCCGCCATCGCCGGCGGGATCACCTCCCTTGCCTGCCCGCCCGACACCGACCCGCCGCTCGACGAGCCGGGGCTGGTCGAGATGCTGAAATACCGGGCGAGGAGCCTGAACCAGGCCCATGTCTTCCCGGTGGGCGCATTGACCCAGGGGCTGCTCGGCGAGAACCTCACCGAAATGGCCGAATTGAGCGACGCAGGCTGCGTGGCCTTCAGCCATGCCGAAAAGCCGCTCGACAATGCCCTGGTGATGATGCGCGCGATGCAATATGCCGCCACCTTCGATCTTCCCGTCTGGCTCAGAGCCCAGGATGCGAGCCTTTCCAGAATAGGCGTTGCCCATGAAGGGGAAATCGCCACCCGCCTGGGGCTTCCCGGAATTCCCGCCTGCGCCGAAACCATAGCGCTGTCGAAAATTCTCCGCCTCGCGGAAGAAACCGGCGCAAGAATCCATATCTGCCGCATCTCCAGTTCGGAAGGGGCGGAGATGATCAGGCAGGCCAAGAAACAGGGGCTTCCAGTGACCTGCGACGTTTCCGCGAATCACATCCACCTTTCGGACAGGGATATCGGCTTCTTCGATTCGAACTGCCATCTGGTCCCGCCGCTTAGAAGCCTCAGGGACCGCGACGCCTTGAAGCGCGGACTGAAGGATGGGACGATAGATGCAGTCTGTTCGGATCACACCCCGGTCGACGACGACGCCAAGCTGCTTCCCTTCGCCGAAGCCGAAGCCGGGGCGACAGGCCTGGAACTTCTGCTTCCCCTGGTGTTGAAATGGGCCGAAGAATCGAAGGTGCCGCTCATCGATGCACTTTCACGGGTCACTTCCCGGCCCGCAGACGTTCTCGGCATCGAAAGCGGGAGCCTGTCGCCAGGGGCAGCGGCCGACCTGTGCATCTTTGCCCCGGACGCCTACTGGAAAATCGAACCGAAGTCGCTCAAGAGCCAGGGGAAAAACACGCCCTTTCTCGGCCTGGAAATGAAGGGCAGGGTGAGATACACGCTGGTCGGCGGGTATGTCGTTTACCGGGCAAACCCTTCGTGAAGCTCGCCACATGGAACGTCAATTCGCTGAAAGTGCGGCTCCCCCATGTGCTCGAATGGCTGAAAACTGCCGCACCCGACGTGCTCTGCCTGCAGGAAACCAAGCTCACCGACGACAACTTTCCTCTTGAGGAAATCAGATCTGCCGGATATGAAGCGATCTATAGCGGGCAGAAGACCTACAACGGCGTCGCCATCCTGAGCAGATTTCCCCTCGCGGACCGGACGGACGGCATTCCCGGTTTCGAGGACGAGCAAAAGCGCGTGCTCTCGGCGACCGTGAACGGAACCAGGGTGGTCTGCGCCTACGTCCCGAACGGGGAATCCCCGACTTCGGAAAAATTTCCCTACAAGCTCAAGTGGCTCGATGCGTTCCGCAACTGGCTGAAGACGGAACTCGCGCTGTATCCGGCAATGGCCGTTCTCGGGGACTACAATATCGCCCCCGAGGATCGGGATGTCCACGACCCGAAGGCCTGGGAAGGAAGCGTGCTGGTCAGCCCGCAAGAGCGCCGTGCATTCAATGAAATCCTGGGGCTCGGATTCAGGGACAGCTTCAGGCTTTTCGACCAGCCTGACAAGGTCTTTACCTGGTGGGACTACAGGATGAACGCATTTCGCCGTAATATGGGTCTGAGGATAGATCATATCCTCCTGAGCGATGCGCTCGCGGTAAAATGCACCGGTTGCAAGGTAGATATTTTTCCGAGAAAGATGGAGCGGCCATCTGACCATGCTCCGGTGATGACAGAGGTGGAAGTCTGAATCCCTGGGAGGAGACATGCTGCACAAAAACCTCAATGACTGGGTCGTCCGTCTGACCCAAATCGATCTGCCCGTTCTGAGAAGAACGGCGCAGGAGATCGAACGCATGCGGGAAGACGAAGACAACATCACGGCCAAGGACATTTCTTCGGTTATCCTGCACGATCCGATAATGACCATCAAGGTGCTCCGCTTCATCGAATCCAGGAGAAAAACGCAACACGCGGAAATCACGACGATCTCGCATGCCCTGATGATGATGGGAACAGGCGCATTCTTCGAGCATTTTACCAGCCTTCATAGCGTCGAGGATCTTCTCGCCGACAATCCCGTGGCCCTCTCCGGCCTGCTTTCCGTAATGAGCAGGAGTCGCCATGCGGCGCTTTATGCCCAGGACTGGGCGATACTGCGGCTCGATCTGGAGTCCGACGAGGTGACGATCTCGGCATTGCTGCACGACATGGCCGAAATACTGCTCTGGTGCTATTCGCCCAATGAGATGATCGAGATCAGGCGCAGGATGATGCGCGATTCCACCCTGAGAAGCGTCGATACTCAGCAGGCGGTTCTCGGCTTCGATCTCATGAAACTGCAACTGCTTCTCGCCGCCATGTGGAAGCTTCCCGCCCTGCTGCGCTCCCTGATGGATACGGATCATGCAAGTCTGCAGCGGGTAATCAACGTCAATATCGCGACTTCCCTGGCACGGCATTCTGCAAAAGGCTGGTACAACGCCGCCCTTCCCGACGATTATGCCGCGATCAACGCTTTCCTGACCATCGGAGAGGACGGCGTCATGCAAAACATCAACAGCAACACCCTTTTCGCCGCGAGGGAGTGGCGCTGGTACAACCATCGCCCTGCGGCAGCCTGGTTCCCCCTGCTTCCCGGCGACTGGCCGGTGGAATAGCCTAGACTTCTTCCAGCCCGAGTTCCTGTATTTTCCTCGTCAAGGTGTTGCGGCCGAGGCCGAGGAGCGTCGCAGCTTCAATCCTGCGTCCCCCGGTGTGGCGCAGCGCCCTGAGGATCAGGGTCTTCTCGAAGAGCGGTACCAGCCTTTCCATGATCGCAGTCTCCCCCCTGCTTATCCAGAAATCCGCCTCGTTCGAAAGCGCATCGACCCAGCTTTCCGGACCGGATGCGGGAGCCTCGCTCCTTAATTCCTGAGGCAGGTCGTCGACCCCGATGTTCTGCCCTGGCGCCATGACCGTGAGCCAGTGGCAAAGATTTTCGAGCTGCCTCACATTGCCCGGAAAATCGAGCGAACCGATATAGCTTACGGCGGCATCGGAAAGCTTCTTTGGCTCGATACCGAGTTCCTTTGCGCTCTTCTGCAGGAAAAACTTGGCCAGCAGTTCGATGTCTTCGCGCCGCTCCCTCAGGGGAGGAAGCTTCAACCGGATGACGTTCAGCCTGTGAAAGAGATCCTCCCTGAAGAGCCCCTGTTTCACCCGGTTCTCGAGATCCTGGTGGGTCGCTGCGATGACCCTGATGTTGGCCTTGATGGGCTGATGGCCGCCGACGCGGTAGAAGTGCCCGTCCGAAAGAACGCGCAGCAGCCTCGTCTGGAGATCCGGCGGCATGTCTCCTATCTCGTCCAGGAAAAGCGTGCCGCCCTCTGCCTGCTCGAACCTGCCACGCCGCATCGCCTGCGCCCCGGTGAATGCGCCTTTCTCGTGACCGAACAGTTCGGACTCGAGCAGATCCTTCGGAATCGCGGCAGTATTGATTGCAACGAAAGGCTTCCCCGCTCTGGGACTGTGCCTGTGCAGCGCGTGAGCGACAAGCTCCTTCCCGCTTCCCGATTCTCCGGTGATCAGGACAGTGGCATGGGACTGGGAAAGCCGGCCTATGGCGCGGAATATCCCCTGCATGGAAGCCGCCTTGCCGAGAATCTCGGGCGTGCTGAAGCTTTCTTCCGGTGCGCCGCTCTCCTTCGTGCTCTCTTCGAGTGCACGGCGTATCAACTGGATCGTGAGATCCACGTCGAAAGGCTTGGGCAAATACTCGAAAGCGCCGCCCTGAAATGCGGACACCGCGCTCTCCAGATCAGAATAGGCGGTCATGATGATGACGGGAAGTCCCGGGTTCCTGAGCTTGAGCGTCTGCAGCAAATCGAGGCCGGACCCGCCGGGCATCTGTATGTCGCTCACCACAACCTGCGGCTTCTGGGTCAGGGAGGCGTCGAGCGCTTCCCTTGCCGAAGAGAATATCCTGAAATCGATGCCTTCCCGGGTCAGGGCCTTCTCGAAAACCCAGCGTATCGACGGATCATCGTCAATTATCCAAACAGGATTCTTCATCAGTAACTTTCAGTCAATGGCAGCAAAATATTGAAGGATGTTTTTCCCGGCTGGCTCGCACACTCGATCATGCCGTGATGCTGGTTGACGAAGGTCTGGGCCAGGGTGAGGCCGACCCCGTGGCCCCCTTCCCTTCCGGATACCAGCGGATCGAATATCCTGTCCCTGATCGCCTCGGGTATGCCGGGCCCATTGTCGACAATCTGCATCGATATGGCGAGCTTGAAGCGCTTCTTGGCGATGGTCACCTGGCGAGCCACTCTGGTTCTCAGCACCAGTTTTCCCCTTCCCTGCATGGCCTGGGCGGCATTCCTTGCGATGTTCAAAACAGCCTGGATCAATTGTTCCTTGTCTCCGATAAAAGCCGGAAGGCTCGTGTCATACTCCCTTGCGACAGCAATGCCCTCCGGGAACTCCGCCAGAATCAGGCTCCTGACCCGTTCCAGCACTTCGTGAATATTCACTTCGCCGTAATGAGGCGGCCTGTTCGGCGTAAGCAGCCGGTCCAGAAGAGACCTCAACCGGTCCGCCTCCTTCATGATCACCCGTGTATATTCGAGCAGATGTTTCGCTCCCAGTTCCCGCTCCAGCAACTGAGCGGCTCCCCTGATTCCCCCCAGAGGGTTCCTGATCTCGTGCGCAAGGTTCCTAATCAATGTTCGATTGGCCTGACTCTGATCCATCAGGCGTTCCTCGCGCGCGATCTTCAATTGCTGATCGATCTTCTGGAATTCGAGCAATATCCGTGCCATCTTGTACTCGATCGGCGTTACGCTCGCCATCAGATGCAAAGTGACCCCTCCGAGCGTCATCAGGACAAGATCATGCTCGATATAGGTGGCACTGTCCGAGAGGGACTTGCCGATTGCGGTGAGCAATTCCGCCGGATCGCTGAAGAACGAGGGCAGAGAATAGCCGACGATATGTTTCTGGCTCAGCTCGATCAGGTTTTCAGCCGAGAGATTGGCGTAAGTGACGTTCAGATTCTCGTCGAGCAGCAAAACCGCTGTCGCCAGAAGATCCAGGCCGGGAAAAGGAGAAGGGGTCATTGTTTCAGACCGGCATGCCGGGAAGAGGGGCCGAGCGCGTCATTTCAGGTTGGTGATTTCCCTTTTGAGCGCTTCGATGTTTTTCTCGTGCAGAATCACGTCGTCGCGGGATTTTTTCGCTTTCGCCTCGTCGCCTCCGGCATCTGTCACGGCCTTGCGGGATTCTTCAAGGCGATCTTCCTCGGCCTTGAGTTCCTCGTTCAGTATCCTGTGGCGCGTCCCGTCACGCATTTTCTGCGTTTGGCTGTCCACTCTGAAACCTGCATCGGATCCTGAAGGCGGCATCGTGGTCAGTGGCGCGATGTTGAGCTTTTTCGCACCCTTGGTGGGAATATTGGAATAGGTGACATGCCCGCTCGCATCCACGCTCTTGTAGATTTCAGCATGAGACGCAAGCGCAGTCAGCCCGAAAAGTGCGATGAGCAGTCTCGATTTCATACCTGTGTTTCCCGGTGCGGCATTCCACAATGGTACACCAAAATAAAAAAGGGCGGGGAGAACCCCGCCCTTTCTTGCTTCAAGCCAGCCTTACAGGCTGTAGTACATCGCGAATTCGACCGGATGCGTGGTCATGCGGAAGCGCGTGACCTCCTCCATCTTGAGTTCGATGTAGGCATCGATCATGTCGTTGGAGAAAACGCCGCCGCGAGTCAGGAACTCGCGATCCTTGTCGAGGTACTCGAGGGCCATTTCGAGGGAAGAGCAAACCGTGGGGATATTCTTCGCCTCTTCCGGGGGCAGATCGTACAGATTCTTGTCCATTGCATCCCCCGGATGGATCTTGTTCTGAATGCCGTCAAGACCCGCCATCATCATCGCGGTGAAAGCGAAGTAGGGGTTGGCGGTAGGATCGGGGAAACGAACCTCGATGCGGCGCGCCTTGGGGTTGGTCACATAGGGAATGCGGATCGATGCGGAACGATTGCGCGCCGAGTAGGCCAGCATGACGGGCGCCTCGAAGCCGGGAACCAGCCGCTTGTAGGAGTTGGTTCCGGGATTGGTGATCGCATTCAGGGCGCGCGCATGCTTGATAATGCCGCCGATGTAGTAGAGTGCGAGCTCGGAAAGCCCGGCATAGCCGTTTCCGTCGAACATGTTCTTGCCATCCTTCCACAGGGACTGGTGAACATGCATGCCGGAACCATTGTCGCCGACGACTGGCTTGGGCATGAAAGTCGCGGTCTTGCCATAGGAATGGGCGACGTTGTGAACCACGTATTTCAGTATCTGGGTCTGGTCTGCGCGGCGCACCAGCGTGTTGAATTTGGTGCCGATTTCGCATTGCCCGGCGGTGGCGACTTCATGGTGATGAACCTCGACCGGAACGCCCATTTCCTCGAGAGCGAGGCACATGGCGGAGCGGATGTCCTGGAAGGAATCGACCGGAGGAACCGGGAAATAGCCGCCCTTGACCGCGGGACGATGGCCGATGTTGCCGGCTTCGAAGCGCTCGCTGGAACTCCAGGCCGCTTCCTCCGATTCGATCTTGACGGCGCTGCCCGACATGTCTGCATGCCAGGTCACTGAATCGAAAATGAAAAATTCGGGTTCCGGGCCAAAATAGGCGGTGTCTGCAATGCCGGTCGATTTGAGGTAGGCTTCGCCGCGCTTTGCAAGCGAGCGCGGATCGCGGTCATACCCCTTGCCGTCGGAAGGCTCGATGACGTCGCAAGTCAGGATCAGGGTGGATTCTTCCATGAAGGGGTCGAGATTCGCGGTTTCCGCATCGGGCATCAGGATCATGTCGGATGCCTGGATGCCTTTCCAGCCGGCGATGGAAGAGCCATCGAAAGCGTGGCCGGCTTCGAACCAGGATTCGCTCACGATATGGGCGGGGATCGAAACATGCTGCTCCTTTCCGCGGGTATCGGTGAAGCGCAGGTCGACGAACCTGACTTCATTCTCTTTGATCATTTTCAACACGTTGGCGACAGCCATATTATTCTCCTCCAGAATGGTTATTAAACGAAAACTGACGACGGTTCATCTAGCACAATGCATGCCAAGGCCCAAAACGCAATTCTCTAATTGTGCCACAAGTTTCCGGGCTTATGTGAATTAAGGGTGCGCCCCATCATGGAGCGTTTTTGCCCATTCCGGCACCGATTTTGTGCATGCGGATGGAATGGAAATACGGATAGTCTTCCAGCAGGGGAGGAATCCTTTTTTCCATGGTCTCGTCTTCCGGAAATCCTGCAGGCACGAAAATTTCCGCATCGACCATGCCGTCGAGATAATGCAGGACGACTCTTTCAGGGTCCACCTCGAGTCTTTTGCGGATGACCGTCAGCAACTGCTCCCTGCCGGGGAGATGAAGGCTCGGCTTCCTGTGAGAATCGTCTTCGGGATCGACATGCACCATGACACTGAGCACGTCGTGGTGCCCGAGCACGCGACTTCTTGCCGATTCAGCGATAAAATGGCCTTCCGAGACGCTGATCCTGGGATCGACCAGGATATGAGCATCGACAAGCGCCTGGTTGCCCATTCTTCTGGTTCTCAGTTCGTGCAGACCGATTACGCCCGGGGTCGCTTCGATGGTAGCGCGGATTTCGGCAAGATCCTCTTCGGAAAGCCCGGTATCGACCAGTTCGCTGAAAGCCTCGAACCCAAGCTGCCAACCCATGCGCACAATCATGAATGCCACCAGCGCGGCAGCCAGGAGATCGAGAAAGGCATAGCCTGCAAGATTGCCCGCTATGCCCACGGAAACGACGAGGGAGGACGCGGCATCGGACCTGGAATGCCAGGCATTGGCGACCAGCATCTGGGAGCGCACGCGTTTCGCCACGGCGATCATGTAGCGGAACAGCAGTTCCTTGGCGAGCAGGGTAGTCAATGCGATCCACAAGGTCATGACATGAACCTGCTGTATCTGCTGGGGATGCTGCAGGCGGGAACCTGCGGCATAGAGCAGGGCGAGTCCCATCACGCCCATCATGATGCCGAGGATCAGGGTGGTCGCGGTTTCTATCCTGGCATGCCCGTAGGGATGGTCTTCGTCCGCACTCCTGTTGCCATGGCGGTTGGCGGCGAGCACCAAAAAATCCGAAAGCAGGTCGGAGAACGAATGCAGCCCGTCCGCCATCAATGCCTGCGAACGCCCGAAAAAACCCACGACGATCTGCAGCAGGGTCAGCAGAAGATTCACGGCAATGCTGATCAGGGTGCTTTTGCGCGCAGCCCGATAACGGGTCGAATCGGCTTCCCGAGTGATCTGGTTTGGGTCTATCATGTTAGAAAGAATATCTTCATTTGCATGTTTTTAACAGCGAGACGCTCATGGGCCATATCAGCGAAATACTCGGCAGGGCGAGAGAGCGGGGAGCCGGGCTGCCTTATGAAGGCGCACTGCTCCCGGGGGAAGCCTATTCCATTTTCAGGGAGGCGCCCGGAGCCAGGCTGGTCGACGTCAGAACCCGTGCGGAATACGACTGGGTGGGAAGGATCCCTGGCAGCATTCATATCGAGTGGCTGAGCTACCCCGGCATGCAGCCCAATCCCCATTTCCTCAGCCAGCTTCTGCAACAGGTGGACAGGGAAGCGCTGGTGCTCTTCATATGCCGCTCCGGCCACCGCTCCCATAGCGCTGCGGCGGCAGCCGCCCAGGCCGGATATACCGAATGCTACAACGTCCTGGAAGGTTTCGAAGGAGACAAGGATCAGCATGCCCACCGCGGCAAGTTGAACGGATGGCGCTTCGCCGACCTCCCGTGGGAACAGGGCTAAGGAAGCCCTGAACAAGAACTACCATTTCACCAGGCCGAAGTGGGCCGCGCCGAGCAGAACGATTCCGAAAACGACCCTGTACCAGGCGAAAAGCGTGAAATCGTGGTTGGAGATATAGCGCAGCAGCCCCCTGACCGCGAAGAAGGCGGAAATGAAAGCCGAAACGAAGCCGACTGCGAAGACATCGAAATCGCTCGCATGGAGTATCCCCCAGTTCTTGTAAAGATCGTAGAAAGTCGCTGCGAACATGGTCGGAATGGCGAGAAAAAAGGAGAATTCCGTCGCCGATTTCCTGTTGAGGCCGAAGAAAAGCCCGCCTATGATCGTCGCCCCCGAACGGGAAGTCCCGGGGATCAGCGCGAAGGACTGAGCCATGCCGATCTTCAGCGCATCCAGCCATCCCATTTCATCCACTGCTTCTATCCGTATCCTGTGCTGCCTTCTTTCGGCCCACAGGATCAATATTCCCCCGACGATGAAAGCGATCGCAACCGACTCCGGATTGAACAGATATTCCTTGATTTTCTTGATGAAGATCAGGCCGAGGACTGCCGCCGGGGCGAAGGCGATCATCAGATTGATGATGAAGCGCCTCGAAACGGGGCTCGTGGAAAGGGTGGACGTCACCGTGAAGATTTTCTCCCGGTATTCCCAGCAGACGGCGAGGATCGCCCCGAGCTGGATCACGATCTCGAAAACCTTCCCCCGCTCGTCGTTGAAATCGAGCAGTTGCCCGACGATGATGAGATGCCCCGTGCTGGAGACAGGCAAAAACTCCGTGAGCCCTTCCACTATGCCGAGCACGAGGGCCTTGAATAGAATAACGGCGTCCATTTACGCCTTTCGGTAGAGTTGCCCGCCGCTTTCCAGGAATTCGGCTGATTTTTCCTTCATTCCCTGTTCGCGTTCGGCGTAATCCCTGACATCCTGGCTGATCTTCATGGAACAGAAATGCGGCCCGCACATGGAGCAGAAATGCGCGACCTTGGCCGAATCGCGGGGCAGTGTCTCGTCGTGGAACTCGCAAGCCCGGTCCGGATCCAGGGAGAGGTTGAACTGATCCTCCCACCTGAAATCGAAGCGCGCCCTGGAAAGGGCATTGTCCCGCACCTGCGCGCCGGGATGTCCCTTGGCGAGATCGGCGGCATGGGCGGCGATCTTGTAGGCGATGATGCCGTCCTTCACGTCGTTCTTGTCGGGAAGTCCCAGATGCTCCTTGGGCGTCACATAGCAGAGCATGGCGGTGCCGTACCAGCCTATCATCGCCGCCCCGATCGCGCTGGTGATGTGGTCGTATCCCGGGGCGATGTCGGTGGTCAGCGGCCCCAGGGTATAGAAAGGCGCTTCCCCGCAGTATTTCAGTTGCAGGTCCATGTTCTCCTTGATCATGTGCATGGGCACATGCCCGGGGCCTTCGATCATGGTCTGAACATCGTGCTTCCAGGCGATTTCCGTGAGCTCACCCAGGGTTTTGAGTTCGGCGAACTGCGCCTCGTCGTTGGCGTCATAAATCGAGCCCGGCCGCAGGCCGTCCCCCAGGGAAAAGCTGACATCGTAGGCCTTCATGATCTCGCAGATCTCCTCGAAATGGGTATAGAGGAAATTCTCGCTGTGGTGGGCGAGACACCATTTCGCCATGATCGAGCCGCCGCGCGACACGATTCCCGTCATGCGCTTCGCAGTCATCGGAACGAAGGCGAGCCTCACCCCGGCGTGAATCGTGAAATAATCGACGCCCTGCTCGGCCTGCTCGATCAGGGTGTCTTTGAAGATTTCCCAGTTGAGCTCCTCGGCGCGCCCATCGACCTTTTCCAGCGCCTGATAAATGGGTACAGTGCCTATCGGAACATGGCTGTTGCGGATGATCCATTCGCGCGTTTCGTGAATGTTCCTTCCGGTGGAAAGATCCATCACGGTGTCCCCACCCCAGCGCGTCGCCCAGGTCATCTTCTCGACCTCTTCGCCGATCGACGAGCCCAGGGCGGAGTTCCCGATGTTGGCATTGATCTTGACAAGAAAGTTCCTGCCGATGATCATCGGCTCGGTTTCGGGGTGGTTGATGTTGAGCGGAATGATTGCGCGGCCCCTTGCCACTTCTTCCCTGACGAATTCGGGGGTGATGATTTTCGGGAGCGCCGCGCCGAAATTCTGGCCGGGATGCTGGCGGCGCAGCATTTCGCTTTGCGCTTCCATCCTCAGGTTTTCCCTGATCGCGACATATTCCATTTCCGGAGTCACGATTCCCTGCCTTGCATAATGCATCTGCGTGACGTTCCTGCCACTCCTGGCCCGCCTGGGTTTCTGATGGGTATCGAGGCGAAGGCTGGAAAGGGAGGAATCCGCAAGGCGGGCACGTCCGTAAGCCGAGCTCAGGCCGGGAAGCTCTTCCGTGTCCCCCCGCTCCAATATCCATTTCTTTCGCAGCTGCGGAAGCCCCTTCCTGATGTCGATATGGATACCGGGGTCGGTATAGGGGCCCGAGGTATCGTAAACATGGACGGGGGGATTCTCTTCGCTTCCGGTGGAAGACAGGGCAATTTCGCGCATCGGGACGAGAATGTCGGGCCTCGAACCCTCGACGTAGACTTTCCTGGATTTCGGAAAGGGCTTGACGGCCGCTTCGTCCACCTGTGCGGATTTGTTCAGAAATTTAGGGATGGCATTCATTGGGAGCTCCGGGCTAAGGCATCGCAGATCGCCTGCGAGTCGTGCAGTTCTAATCCATGGAAGCTACTTCAAATCGGCGACAAAAGCAAGATTTGCTGCACTATACTGGACTGTCTGGACAGGGATTGGTTATAGTTGGAAGATTCAAATGCAACGGGAGTGACGATGGATTTCGAAAAGGCGCGCTACAACATGGTCGAACAGCAGATCAGACCGTGGAATATTCTCGACAAAACCGTACTTGACCTGCTTTTCGAAGCAAAGCGGGAAGAATATGTCCCGGCAGCCTACCGGGAACTCGCCCTCGCCGACATCGAAATTCCGCTGGGATTCGGCGAAGCCATGCTGCCCCCGAAGCTCGAGGCGAAAATCCTTCAGGCAATCCGCCTCAGAAAATCCGACAGGGTGCTCGAAATCGGCAGCGGCAGCGGCTACATGACCGCGCTTCTCGCAAACCATGGCCAGCATGTTTACAGCGTCGAGATCGTTCCGGAACTTTCGGCCATGGCTGAAAAAAACCTCAAGGCTCATCATGTCGGGAACGTCACGCTCGAGGTCGGCGACGGATCGAAGGGATGGGGCTTGCACGGACCTTATGACGTCATCGTGCTGACCGGATCGACCCCGGTTTTGCCTGAGGAATTCCAGAGGGAGCTTCATCTCGGAGGAAGGCTTCTCGCCGTAGTCGGAGAAGATCCCGTCATGAAGGCCACCCTTGTCACGCGCATCGGGAAGGAATCCTGGCATACGGAAGATCTTTTCGAAACCCGGGTTCAGCCGCTGAAAAATGCCCTCAGAGCGCAGAAATTCGAGTTCTGAAAAGCAAGAATGATGTAAAAAGGACAGGAAGTATATTAGAATCGTCTTATTTACATTGCCGGTAAGACACTTTATGACACTGAAGCCGATTTTCGCAATGCTGCTTGTCCTGAGCCCCGCAGCCCACGCTGCGGACCTGATGTCGATCTATGGAATTGCCAAGCGTCAGGATCCGCTCTTCCTGGCGGCACAGGCGCAGCTTCAGGCAGCGCAGGAAAAAGTGCCGCAGGGCCGCTCTCTCCTGCTCCCCTCGGTCGCACTCAACGCCAACACCACCTACAATCGTTTCGACACGACACTCACCTCACCGGGTCCGGCAGGACTGCCTCTGGGCGGCAGCGGCAATTACAATTCCAACGGCTACACGGTTTCGCTCTCCCAGCCCGTTTTCCAGATGCAGAACTGGATACAGTTCGACGAGGCGCACCTTCAGGTCGCCGCAGCAGAAGCGCAATTTCACGCCTCGGAACAGGACCTGATCATCAGGGTTGCACAGGCGTATTTCGGCGTCCTGCTCGCCCAGGACAATATCGAACTCGTCCATGCACAGAAGGCCGCGATTTCGGAAGAATTGCAGCAGGCAAAGCAGAATTTCGAAGTCGGCACGGCGACGATCACAGACACCAACGAGGCCCAGGCGAGATTCGACCTGATCTCGGCGCAGGAAATCTCTGCAATGAGCGATCTCGAAGTCAAACAGCGTACACTCGCCACCCTGATCGGAAAAACGCCGGACAATCTCGAATCCGTCAACCCGAAATTCGAGCCCAGGCCACCCATGCCTGACGACGTGCAGAAATGGGTGGATGCAGCGTTGAAAAACAACCTCGACTTCGTCGGCCGCCAGATTCTGGCAAAAATTGCAGAAAAGGAAGTAGCGCAGCGCCGTGCGGGGCACTACCCGACACTCGCCGTCGTGGCCAGCTACGGCAACAATTCCGCTACCGGAGGGCCGCTCATCAACGTCGGAACCAACATGAAATCGAGCGCGATAGGGCTGCAGTTGAACATGCCGATCTATCAGGGAGGGGCGATCAGTTCGCAGACCAGGGAGGCTGCGGCGAATCTCGAGAAATCCAGGGATGAAGAGGAAAACGCGCGCAGGAACGCGGAACTGAATACCCGCCAGGCTTTCCTCGGCGTCGCCAGCGGCATGGCCCAGGTGAAGGCGCTCGAACAGGCACTGATCTCGAGCAAAACCTCACTCGATTCCACCAAACTCGGGCAGGAAGTCGGGGTGAGGACCGCGGTCGACGTCCTCAATGCACAACAGCAGCTCTATTCCGCCAAGCGCGATCTCTACAAGGCGAGATACGACTACCTCCTCTCCGAACTGAAACTCAAGGCCGCTTCAGGTTCCCTGCAGGAATCCGATCTCGTCGAAGTGAACCATGCCCTGCATTAGGGCCTATGATTTTACCTATTGCTGTACGCCAGGAACGCCAATTCACGCGTAAGTAGCATCATGTGTCCGTTGGATTAAATCGCACAAGCACAAGCGCGAGGCAATGCATTTAATGCGAGAAGAAAAAGAAACCGGGAGAATCGAGGCATTCAGCGATGGCGTCTTCGCCATCGCCATCACGCTCCTTGTGCTCGAGATCAAGGTGCCGAGTCATGCAGAAGTCTCAGACCGTGGAATGTGGCACGCGCTTTTCTCGCTCTGGCCGGCTTATCTGGCCTTTTTCATCAGTTTCGTCACGATCTTCGTCATCTGGGCGCACCACCACCTGATATTCACCCAGGTCCGAAAAGCCGACCCTCCTCTCCTTTACTGGAATGGTCTGCTGCTGCTCGTTGTCACATTCGTCCCTTTCCCGACAGGCTTGTTGGCAGAGTATCTATTGCATCCCGAAGCAAAGGTGGCAGCCAGCCTGTACACAGGAAATTTCCTGGTAATTTCCATCGTATTCCACAAGTTATGGCAACATGTGTCGAAAATCGGAGGGCAGCTGGCAACAAATGCTATCGACCAGAAATTGGGCGAGGCGGCACGGATCACAAGGGATTACCGGCTGGCTCCGCTTCTCTATCTGGCGGCGTTCGGGCTATCGTTTATTTCGGAAATTGCCGGTATTTCCTCCTGTTTGCTGCTGGCGATCTTTTTTGCGCTTCGTGGCTGGCCGACAAAAGAGGCGG
>JAJZRP010000054.1 GCA_021802655.1 Pseudomonadota bacterium | reverse complement strand
ATGCGCTACTGGCTGATGAAATCCGAACCTTCCGAGGTCAGCATCGACGATCTGGCTTCCCTGCCCGGGCAAAGCATCGCCTGGTACGGGGTGAGAAATTACCAGGCGAGAAATTTCATGCGGGACCAGATGCGGGTCGGGGACATGCTTTTCTTCTACCATTCGAGCTGTGCGGAGCCGGGAATCGCCGGAATCGCGGTGGTGGACAAGCCCGCCTATCCGGACGAAACCCAGTTCGAATCCGGAGGAAAATATTTCGACCCCAAAGCGACTCGGGAGAATCCTCGCTGGTTCAACGTCGACGTGCGCTTCGTGAAAAAAACGCCGCTGATCGGGATTTCCGAACTGCGCCGCCATCCGGAGCTCGCCAGGATGAGGATACTGCAGAAGGGGAACCGGCTTTCGATCACGCCGGTCGATCCCTCCGAATGGGATTACATCAACCGGGCCCTGCTGAGCTGAGCGGGGCGAATACCCCGTTTTTATTCGCAAGCAGCGTTCCGTTCTCGATGTCGAAATACCATCCGTGAAGCTGCAGTTCTCCGGCTTCGACGCGCGACCTGACCCAGGGGAAGGTCATCAGATTTTCGAGGGAAGCCAGGATCGCCTGCTTCTCGCAATCCTTCGCCTGCGATTCCCCGCTCGGCCTCGAAAGAACCTTGTCTCTCGCGGATTCGGCGAGCGTCATCCAGCTCTTGATGAAGGAATTCTCCTCCCCGGAAGTTCCTTCCAGAAGCGCGCGTATGCCGCCGCACTGGGCATGCCCGAGAACGATGACATGTTCGACGTCGAGGTTGCACACCCCGAATTCGAGGGCTGCGCTGGTGCCGTGATAATGCCCGGCGCTTTCGAAAGGGGGAACCAGATTGGCGACATTCCTGATGACGAAAAGATCTCCGGGATCGCAATCCAGAACGATGGCAGGATCGACCCGTGAATCGCAGCAGCCCAGAACCAGCACCTTGGGCGTCTGCCCCTCTTCGGAGAGGCGCTTGAAAAGGTCGGACTCGAAGTGGCGCTGCCTGAACCTGCCGAACCCTTCGACCAGCCAGGAAAGGTTCCTCATCTCGAAGTCAACCGCATCAATGCTTCGCGGTATTTTTCCGCGGTTTTTTGAATGACTTCCGCAGGAAGCGCGGGGGCGGGGGCCTGCTTGTTCCAGTCCTGCACCTCCAGCCAGTCCCGGACATACTGCTTGTCGAAGCTCGGGGGATTCCTGCCAGGCCGATATTCGTCCTTCGGCCAGAATCTCGACGAGTCCGGCGTCAGTATTTCGTCTATCAGGTAGAGCTTGCCCGCTTCGTCCAGCCCGAATTCGAACTTGGTGTCGGCGATGATGATCCCCTTCTTGAGCGCATATTCAGCCGCTTCGGAATAGAGGCCGATCGCCGCCCGCTTCACCTTTTCCGCGAGATCCGCGCCGATCAGGCGCTTTGCCTCCTCGAAGCTGATGTTCTCGTCATGCTCGCCCATGGGCGCCTTGGTGGACGGGGTGAATATCGGCTCCGGCAGCTGTTCCGCCTCGACCAGGCCCTGCGGCAGCGGAATGCCGCACACGGTGCCGGATTTCTGGTATTCCTTCCATCCGGAACCCACGATATAGCCGCGCACGATCGCTTCGATCGGCAATGCCTTCAGCTTTCTCACGACGAAAGCCCGGCCCTCGACTTCGCCCTTTTCTCCGCCGGCAACGACCGATTCGGGTGAAATTCCGGTCAGGTGATTGGGGATCACATGCCCGAGTTTGTCGAACCAGAAGCCGGACAGTGCAGTCAGAATCCTGCCCTTTTCCGGAATCGGTTCGGACAAAATCACGTCGAAAGCCGAAATGCGGTCGGTCTGGACGATGAGCAGCTTGTCCTTGTCCACCTCGTAGATGTCGCGGACCTTGCCGCGATGCAGGAAGGGAAGGCTCTTGATGTTCGAATTCAGCATGATCAGACGGCCGGAAGTACGGTGGCTGCAATAGCATCGGCCTGGCTTTTGCGAAATGCGCGCAGCGCTTCCTTCAGCCCGGCGTCCGTCGATGCGAGCATCGAAACCGCGAAAAGCCCGGCATTGGCCGCCCCCGCCTCCCCGATGGCGAAAGTCGCGACAGGAATTCCCTTCGGCATCTGGACGGTCGAAAGCAGCGAGTCCATTCCCTGCAGATATTTGGAAGGCATGGGCACGCCGAGGACCGGGAGCAGCGTTTTGGAAGCGACCACGCCTGCCAGATGGGCAGCAGCGCCTGCCCCAGCGATGAAGCATTCCGCTCCCCGCGCTTCGGCGTCCCTGATGTATTCGATCAGGAGTTCGGGCGCGCGGTGGGCGGAGATGACGCGCGCCTCATAGGCCACACCGAAACTTTTCAGCTGCTTGGCGGCATGCTGCATCACGTCCCAGTCGCTCTGGCTTCCCATAAGTATGCTGACCATTCCCATTTCTCAACCCTCGAGATGATAACCGACGACGCGCTCCACTTCGTTCTTCGAACCGAGAATGACGGGCACCCGCTGATGCAGATCGGAAGGCTGCACTTCCATGATCCGCTCCCTTCCGGTCGAGCTCATGCCGCCAGCCTGTTCCACGATGAAGGACATCGGGTTCGCTTCGTACATGAGGCGAAGCTTGCCCGCCTTTTTCGGATCCTTGGTGTCCCTGGGATACATGAAAATCCCGCCGCGGGTCAGGATCCTGTGCACTTCGGCGACCATGGAAGCCACCCAGCGCATGTTGAAATTCTCGCCCCTCGGCCCCGTCTTGCCGGCAATGCATTCCCTGACATAGCGCTGAACCGGCGCTTCCCAGAAGCGTTCGTTCGATGCATTGATCGCGAATTCGCGGGTGTCTTCGGGAATGGTCATTTTCGGATGGCTCAGCATGAATTCGCCGATATCGCGGTCCAGGGTGAAGCCGTTGACGCCGTTGCCCGTGGTGATCACGAGCATCGTTGCCGGGCCGTAGAGCGCGTAGCCTGCGCAGACCTGTTTGGTTCCGGGCTGAAGGAAATCTTCAGCCTTCGGGTTATTGACGCCTTCGGGAGCGCGCAGGATGGAGAATATCGTTCCTACGGAAATGTTGACGTCGATGTTGGAAGAGCCGTCGAGCGGATCGAAAACCAGCAGATATTTGCCTTTCGGATAGCGGGCGGGAATGGGATAGACGTCCTCCATTTCTTCGGACGCCATCGCGGCGAGATGGCCGCCCCACTGGTTCGATTCGATGAATATTTCGTTGGTGATCACATCGAGCTTCTTCTGCGTTTCGCCCTGGACATTCTCGCTCCCCGCGCTGCCCAGCACGCCGATCAGCGCGCCCTTGTTGACGTCGTGCGCGATCCTTTTGCAGGCCGTCACGATGTCGCTGAGAAGCCCCGTGAAATCGCCCGTCGCCCCGGCTATGGCGCGCTGCTCTTCGATGATGAATTGCACCAGATTCTTGCTCATTGCTTCTCCTGTTCGGTTTCTTAATCTTGCGATTTTACAGGTTTTCTTTCCAGGCCTCCATCACTTCGTCAGCGCCATGAAGAGCGCCGGGAGCCTGTCCGGAAGGCTCGCCACATTGTCGATCACGGTATGGCGATTGCCGAAGATGTCCGAAACGTACTCGTCCGCCTTCGGGTCGAGGCTGATGCAATAGGTGTAAATGCCTTTCGTGTCGAGCTCCCTGGCCGCGATGCGCGCATCTTCCGTCAGCAGGCGGGAATCCTGGACGTCCACGTCGGAAGGCTCGCCGTCGGTCAGCACCAGGAGCAGCTTCTTGTCCGAATTCTGATGCGAAAGGTAATGTCCCGCATGGCGCATCGCCGCTCCCATTCTCGTCGAATAGCCGGCTTCCATCGCTGCCAGGCGGCCCTTTACCTCGTCCCCCCAATGCTCCCCGTATCCCTTGAAATGCAGATAGCGCACGTCATGTCTCGTGTCCGAGTGAAACCCGCCTATTGCGAGGGGGTCGCCTATCTTCTCGACCGCCCAGGCAAGCAGGGAAACGGCCTCCTGGCTGATTTCCAGCTTGCTCTGAGTGCACCCTTCGGGTACGTCGGCAAGGGACGCGGAAAGGTCGAGCAGAAGGGATACCGCGATGCTTCTGCCGTCGTGGCGATGGCTCATGTTGATGCGCGCATCCGGCTGCGCCCCGCCCCTGAAATCGATCAGGGAGCGTATGGCCGCATCGAGATCCAGGTCGGAGCCTTCTTCCTGATAGCGGATGCGCACCCTGTTCTGGGGTTTGAGCATGTCGATGATTTTCCTGAGCCGCCTGGCGAGCATGGCGTGCCTGGAAAGCAGCCTGTCGATGTGCCCGGGATCCCCCTTAGGATGCAGATGCTCGTAAACGCTCACCCAGTCCGGGCGGTAGTGCCCTGCCGAATAATCCCATTCCGGGTAAAGCCTGGGGGGAAGCCTTTCCATCTCCGGCTTTTCCTGGCTGCGGCGAGGCTTCCTGTCGGATTCCTCCTCGTCTCCTTCCTCAAAGAAGCGCCACATCAGCCGGTTGTCGTCCCGGTAATCGACCTCGGTTCCCTCGAAATAGACCTTCGCCGACAGATCGGCCGGCTCTCTTGTCTGGGCGATGAATTTCACCCCCATGTCCACCATTTCTTCTGTCGAAGACGGACCCCGCTTCATCGTCTCCCTGAAAATCTCCGCATGCCTGAGTATGAGCGGATGCGAATACGGATGGGCCGGGTCGAGCAGGGCGCGGGAGAGCATGAAAAGCCGGTGGCGGATGCCCGACCATCCTTCCGGACATGCGCCTTCCTTCGGTGCGGGATGGAGCTTTCGCCACAATTTCGCAAGCCCCGGATATTCCTGCATCGCAAGATATTCCACCCTGGAATCCTCGAAAACCTCGACCGCGATCCTCTGGAATGGACTCAGGTTGTCCGCCATGACGGGCTCGCTCCAGCGCAAGTGGGCGCAGAGATGGGCGAGCAGCGCCCGGTAGCGGTCTATCCCCCGCACTCCGGGCAGGTCTTCATACACGTCGGGAAGGTGGATGCCGAGATCGTCATAATAGGGAACCGGCTTTCTCAGGATGTCGAAAGCGAGCGAATACGGCACGAAGGCAGCCTCCGTCTTCCACAGGCCCCTGAGATAGCGGTCCAGCTTTTTCTCGTTGTCCGAAAAAAGAGTGCCGTGCCGTTCGCGCTGCAGCACGGCAAGGCTGTCGGCGGACTGCATCAGAAAATAGTCGCGTTGCCGGTCCGGGTCCGCCGCATAGCCTTTTATGCCGTACTCCGCCCAGTTCCTGAGGCCTCCCAGGGAAAGCCGGCCGAACAGACAGGGCGCGCTTTTCAGGAATTCCGGCAGGCAGGCGCTTGCATACATGGAATCGATGCCGTGCACTTTCGGCGTGGTACGCTGCATGACCTGACTCACGAGATTCAGGTATTCCGTGAAAAGCTCGCGAGACTCCAGCGCCCTTGATGCAGAAGCCATGCTCTCGAGAAAGGGCGCCATCGCGCGGCTATTGGGCGAGCGGGCGAGCATTCTCGTGAACTCGACCACTTCCGAAATGACTTCCTCGCCCAAGAGGAAAGCCGCTGTCGGCATTTCCTCGAGAAAGGAGAGCACGGGCTCCTCTCCCCGCCCCATCCTGCAAATGGACTGCGCGCCATCGATGTAGGCGTTCACTCCGGAGTCGCTCAGCAGTTTTGCGGCATGCTCCAGGCAATCCCCGAACACGCCCTGAACGCGCGGAAATCCGCAGACCAGTTTTTTCGAATTCATTCAGGCGAAAATCGAGTCTATGGCATGGTCCAGCGTATCCCGGATATCCGCGTCGTCCGTGATCGGACGAACCAGCGCCATGCGGCACGCGTCATTCGGTTCTATTCCGTCCCTGATCAAAATTGCCGCATAGACGAGGAGCCGCGTCGAAATGCCTTCATCCAGACCGTGCCCCTTGAGGTTCCGTGCAACCTGCGCGATTTTCACCAGCTTCCTCGCCAGGTCCGCGTCCGCCCCGGTTTCCCTGGCGACGATCCCGGCCTCGACTTCTGCTGCCGCATAGTCGAATTCCATTGCGGAAAATCGCTGCTTGGTGGACTGCTTGAGATCCTTCATCAGGCTCTGGTAACCGGGGTTGTAGGAAATCACCAGCTGGAAATCGGGGTGAGCTTCGATCAGCTCGCCTTTCTTGTCGAGCGGAAGGGTTCTTCTATAGTCGGTCAGGGGGTGGATCACCACGGTGGTGTCCTGCCTTGCCTCGACGATTTCGTCGAGATAGCATATGGCGCCCATCCTGGCAGCAAGGGTCAGGGGGCCGTCCTGCCACCGGGTGCCGCTCGCATCCAGGAGAAAACGGCCGACCAGGTCGGATGCCGTCATGTCCTCGTTGCAGGCGACAGTGACAAGGGGTTTTTCAAGTTTCCACGCCATATGCTCGACGAAGCGGGATTTTCCGCAACCCGTCGGGCCTTTGAGCATGACCGGCATTCTGGACGCATAGGCCGCTTCGAAAAGAACGACTTCCTTTCCCTGCGGCTGGTAGAAAGGCTCCTTGCTTATCCTGTACTGATCGACATCGATCGCTTCATTCATGGGTTTTCCTCCAGAAATAACAAAGCCCCTGCTCGCAGGGGCTTTGCGTTGCGCCGGACGGCGGATTATTTATGAACACCCAGCTTCTGGCGCCAGCCGGGGTAGAGCTTGTCCGCATCTTTCGGGAAAGACTCGAATGCGCGAGCGAATTCCTTGTGCTCCTTCGCGAACTCGATCGGATCGGCGCCCGTCTTCCAGCACTCGTACGACTGGCGCAGGGAGATCGCGCCCGCTGCCGGGCTGTCGATATGGCCGTAGGAGCCGCCGCCTGCCGTGTTGATCACGTTGCCGTGGCCCAGGTTCTCGAAGAAGCCCGGCAGGCGCAGCGCGTTCATGCCGCCGGAGATGATCGGGGTGGTGGGCTTCATGCCGTACCATTTCTGGAAGTACACCGGACCCTGGCACTCGTCGCGCTCGATCATGTAGGCGATGTTCTTGTCATCCGCCTCTCCTTCCATCTTGCCGTAGCCCATGGTGCCGACGTGAATGCCGGAAGCACCCTGCAGGCGGCTCATTTTGGCCAGCACGAAAGCGGTATAGCCGCGCTTGGCAGAAGGCGATGTCACTGCGCCGTGGCCTGCGCGATGGTAGTGCAGGTACTGGCCGGGATACTGGCGACGTGCGGTGGTCACCATGCCGGGACCGCCGACATAGCCGTCGACCAGGAAGGCGAGCTTGTCGGCATCGGGGCCGAACACTTCGAGAGCATAGTCGGCGCGGGCGCACATTTCGTAGTGATCATCCGCGGTGATGTTCATGGAGAACAGCTTGGCTTCGCCGGTTTCGTCCTGGGCGCGCTTGAGGGAATCATAGACCAGCGGCAGGACCTTCTTCAGCGGGCAGAAAACCTGGTTGCCCTGGGGCTCGTCGTTCTTGATGAAGTCCCCGCCCAGCCAGAACTGGTAGGCCGCCTTGGCGAAAGGTTCGGGGCGCAAGCCGAGCTTGGGCTTGATGATGGTTCCGGCGATGTAGCCGCCGTCCTTGACCGGGCGACCCAGGATGCGCCACAGGTTGGAAATGTCGGTAGCCGGGCCGTCGAACATCTGAATGGCGCGCTCTGGCACATAAAAGTCGATCATCTTGGCATGCTCGATGTCGCCCATCCCCTGGTTGTTGCCGATAGCGAGCGTCAGGAAGGAAACCAGCATGAAGCGACCGTCGGTTACGTTGCGGTCGAAGAGTTCCAGAGGATAGGCAATGCGCATGTCCTCGGTGGCTTCGTCGATGTAATAGACCAGCGCGTCGACGCCCTTGGTGAAATCATCGGTGGTGGAGACTTCCACATTGGTGCCGGTGGAGGATTCGGCGGCGAAGTGCGCAGCAGCCTCCAGATAACCGTAACCGGCTTTCGGTTTCATCTTGTAGGCCACCAGAATGTGCTTGCCCCCCTTGATGAGGTTTTCTTCGTTGAGATCCAGATTGGCGTAACGATTGGACTGATCCATATCAATTCTCCAGGATTGTATTGTGGGTAAATAGCCCCATGAAGAACAGGACTATACGCCAATAAAACCATAAACAATAATCACGTCTTCTGATAAGATATCAAATAATTTCTTATGTTAAGACTGACCCTGCGCCAATTAGATATTCTTGAGGCCGTTGCCCGCTGCGGGAGCTTTTCCCATGCGAGCAAGGAACTGCACCTGACGCAACCGGCTGTTTCCATGCAAATTAAACACCTGGAAGAGTCTTTGGGTTTACCTTTATTCGAGCAGATTGGAAAGCGCATTCACCTCACCGAGGCGGGGCGCGAGGCACTGGAAACCAGCCGTGCCGTGAACCGTGAGCTGGCAAATCTTGAACATGCCTTGGGCGATTTGCAGGGTTTAAGGGGGGGAACGCTGACGGTATCGGTTGTGAGTTCTGCCAGCTACCTGGTGGCACGGCTGATCGCCGCATTCCGACAGGCCCACCCGGACGTGCGCGTGAGCCTGAATGCGGTCAATCGCGAGACGTTATTGAGGCATCTGGCCGAAAACAGCATTGACGTTGCTCTGATGGGCCTGCCGCCGGAAGGTCACGATCTTCAGGCACAGCCCTTCCTGGATAATCCACTGGTGGTCATCGCCTCTCCATCCCATCCGTTGGCGGCGATGCCCGACATCCCCTTGCAGCGCCTGGCAGAGGAACCCTTTGTCGGTCGTGAGCTGGGTTCGGGTACCCGCAGCGCCGTGGAAAAGTTCTTCGACGAGAATGGCCTGACACTCAAAGTTGCCATGGAAATGAACAAGAACGAGGCCATCAAGCAGGCGGTGGAGGCGGGACTCGGCGTTGGAGTGGTGTCACTCCATGGAGAACTCTCGACAAGGAATTTGTGCATCCTGGACGTGCAGGGCTTTCCGCTGTTGCGGCAGTGGTATCTGGTTCAGCGGCTGGGCAAGCGCCCCAGTGCCGCTGCTCAGGCTTTCGCCCAATTCGTATTAAAGGAGGCGGCGCGAATTGCTCATGTGGAGGTGGTCGGCCGAAGGCAATAGTTTTTGGCTAGTCTTCGTCGTCCAGTTCCGGGTTCCATCCTTTTTGCCTGGCCTCGACCGTGGCTTTTTCGTACAGCGCGATGTGACGTTCACGCAGGTCGGGCGGCAGGCGGCTGGGCAGGTTGCCGTACTTGTCCCATTCCCTCTCCACCTTGTCCATCAGGATCTGCATGCGTCCCAGGTCCCAGCCCGCGCAATCCTCTGTGTCGGGGATCATTCCGAACAGCCAGCCATCGAGCACGATGCGCCCCAGCTGGGTGATACCGTGCTTGTCCTGGTAAAAGCCGACGTAGCTGTTTTCCGTGCTCATCTTGTCAAACCTGCGTAAAGAAGCGGGAGCTTTTCAGGTAACCTTTCCACCTGGTCGACCACCATATAGTTGCGGGTACCGAAAATTCGCGAAACATACTGATCCGCCCGGGGGTCGAGGCTCATGCAATAGGTAATGATACCCGATCGGCCCACATCTTCCACGGCCTTTTTCGTATCATAGCGCAAATACTGCGGATCCCGAACGTCGACGTCGGCCGGCTCCCCGTCGGTGATCACCAGGAGCAGCTTCTTGGACGATCGCTGCTGCCTGAGATGCCATCCCGCATGGCGGATGGCTGCACCCATGCGGGTGGAGAGTTGCCCGGTCATGCCCGCGAGCCTGCCCTTGGGGGTTTCGTCCCAAGCCTGGTCGAAATCCTTGAACCGGTAGTAGTCGACATTGCTGCGGCCGTCGGAGCAAAAGCCGTGGATGGCGAAAGGGTCTCCCACCTTCGAAATGGCATCCGATAGCAGCACGCAGGCCTGGCGGGTCAAATCGAGCACGCTGTATTCCTGTCCCGAAACCTTTTCGTTGGTGGATTCGGACAAGTCCACCAGCACCATGATGGAAATATCGCGCACCTTGCGCACCGAGCGCATCATGATCCTGGGGTCGGGCTGCATGCCCATGCGCAGATCGATGGTGCTCGCGATTGCCGCGTTGATGTCTATTTCGTCTCCGTCCTCGAGCTTCCTGATGCGTTGCACGCCCTGCGGCTGCATGGCGTCGAGCAGGAATTTCATGCGATGGATTTCCCGCTTGTATCGAGCGGTAATGCCGTCGATGATTGCGGCGTCCCCGCGTCTGGCGCGTTTCTCCAGGACGGTGGCCCAGGAGGGCCGCTCCAGCTGGATCTGGTAGTCCCATTCGGAGTAATGATAGGGGTCCGAAACAGGCTCCTTGCCTTCCAGTTCGTTGAAGGACTTGCCCCCGCTCTCTGCGCCGATATCCTCGTAGGGATACAGTTCGGTGCCCAGCACCCAGATTTCCTCGGCGTCGTCCCCCGCTGTTTCGACGTCGATCTCGTTGGCCATTTCCATCACGTTCACGTACTTGCGCACCTGTTTGACGGTTTCGTAGCCGGCGGAAGCTGCCTTTTCGAAATCGAATTCCTCGAATTCCCAGAAATAGCGGTTGTCATCGCGGTAGGGCGCCGCCAGGACATCCGTGCGCGGATTGTACGGAATCTGCCTGCGGCTCAGGCTGTACGCGAGCTGCACGCCGATTTCCCATGAAGTTTGATTGCTGTCCAAACGATCCTGCGCTGCGGCAAACAGGGCCCGGCCTTCGGCAACCCAGGGATCGTCATCGCGATAATTCTCGTCCAGAAGAGCACGTGCAAGGCGGTTCAGATAGTCGCCCACGCTGACGTTCATGTCCGGCGTAGCAAGATGCAGCCTGCTCCATAGCTGTTTCAGGCCGGGAAAGCGGCGTATGGACAGCGCTTCCACTCGCGCATCTTCAATCACCGATATCACCGCCATCTGCATGGGGTTCAAGGCTTCTGCGGATAACGGCAGTCTGGTTTCGACCACATGCGCAGCGCAGTGCGCGGCGGTGGCGCGGTAAAGTTCAAGGCCGGAAACCGGCTCCTGTCCTTCGACCACGAAATCGTCGTAGGCATCGGGAAGATGCAGCAAATAATCCTCGATGTAGGGCTTGTACCCCTCGCGCGACTCGAAATCCCCGGAAGTCGGACGCATGAAGAAGTCGCGCGCCCACAGGGCTCTCAAATACATGTTGATGCGCCGCTGCACGTCAACCAGCAAGGTGCCCTTGCGCTCTTTCTGCAGCATGGCCTGCGATTCCTTGGAATCGAGGCCGAAATAGCGAATCTGCTCTTCGTAGTTGGTGCGGTGCGCATGCGCACCCCACAACGCCCAGCGCCTGAGCCCGCCCAGGGTGAGATGCTGGAAAAGCGTTTCCAGGTTGTCGAGCATGGGGCGAACCCCGCGCGGCGCCTGCGCGATCAACGTATTGATGAACTGCAGATAATTGATGAAGAGCTGCGCATCGCCCAGCCTCCTCGCGGCAGTGGGCGCCGTGGCGAGCAGGAGTTCGATAACGGAACCCGACGTCTTGGATGCCAGAACCAGGGATGCCGTGGCAAGTTCCCCCACCACATCTTCGCCGACTTCCTTGGCAACCCGGGGAGCTTCCTTGATCCAGGTTTCGACCAGGGAATCTCCGCGCCCCAAGCCGCGTATCGCAGACACGCCCTTGAGGTAATTGTCCAGCCCGCGCGGGCTGAACACCTTGGTGGCATCATGCCAGCTGACATTCAGCGCATCGCGACTGTGCTGAGATAGGTCCTCCAGCAGCTCGGCATAGTCTTCGAGTTTGATTGACATGTCAAATCCCCATCTGGGCTGCCGGCAGCGAGGGCCGCCGGACGCTAACCGATCACCGGGTATTATGAAAAGAAGGTCGTCACTGCGGCGTCGAGCGCATCGCGCATGTCGGGGTCGTCGGTGATGGGCCTGACCAGGGCGACGCGACAGGCGGCAAGCGGGGCGACGCCCCTGGCGATGAGGCTGCCCGCATAGACCAGCATCCGGGTCGAAATCCCTTCGTCGAGGCCGTGCCCCTTGAGATTCCTGGAGCGCTCGGCAATCGACACCAGCT
>JAJZRP010000053.1 GCA_021802655.1 Pseudomonadota bacterium | reverse complement strand
AACCGGCAGCCCTATGTTGCCTGCCACGACGGCATCCAGGCCCGCCTTGCGGCACATCTCCCCGACCATGGAAGTGACGGTGCTCTTTCCGTTCGACCCGGTGATCGCAATCACGCGGGGGACGGGACTTCTCTTCGAAATTTCGATTGCGAAGAGCTCGACGTCTCCCAACACGGGAATATTCCGTCTCGATGCCTCGCGCACGACAGGCTCGTCAAGGGAAAGTCCGGGGCTGAGCACGACGAGATCGACGCCTTCGAGCAGCGACCCGGTGAAAGGTCCGGCAGCTACGGGGATCGAAAGTTCGGCTGCACGGGGCGGGTTTTCCCGGGTGTCCGCCGCAACGACTTCGGCGCCTTTCGATTGCAGATACCGAATGGCTGAAATTCCGGTGTCTCCCACACCCAGAACAAGCGCTTTTTTTCGGCTCAGTTCCATCGTCACCTCAGCTTCAGGGTGGAGAGACCGAGCAGGACCAGCATCATGGTGATGATCCAGAAACGCACCACGACCTGGGTTTCCTTCCATCCCTTCAATTCGAAGTGATGGTGCAGGGGCGCCATTCTGAAAACCCTTTTCCCGGTGAGCTTGAAGGAGGCGACCTGCAGCATCACGGAAAGGGTTTCGACGACGAATACGCCGCCCATCATGAACAGCACGATTTCCTGCCTGACGATCACGGCAATCAGCCCCAGGGCGCCGCCCAGGGCGAGCGCCCCCACGTCTCCCATGAACACTTCAGCGGGATAGGCGTTGAACCAGAGAAATGCGAGTCCCGCTCCGGTCAGCGCCCCGCAGAATACGGAAAGCTCCCCCGCCCCCGGAATGTGCGGAACGCCCAGATATTTCGAGAACACCGCGTGGCCCGCCACATAGGCGAAAATCGAGAATGCGCCCGCGACGAGCACGGTGGGCATGATCGCAAGCCCGTCCAGCCCGTCGGTCAGATTGACCGCATTGCTCGTGCCCACGATGACGAAATAGGCGAGCAGGACGAATCCCACGCTCCCCAGGGGGAAGACCAGATGCTTGAAGAACGGCACGATGAGATCGGTTTCCGCAGGCTGAGTCGCGGTTTGGGCGAGATAGATCCCGACCCCGAGGGCGATCGCGGATTGCCAGAACATCTTGGCTTTGGCCGAAAGCCCTTTCGGATTGCGCTCGACGACTTTCCTGTAATCGTCGATCCAGCCGATGACGCCGTAACCCAGGGTCGTTATCATCATCAGCCAGATGTAGCGGTTGGAAAGATCGCCCCAGAGCAGGGTGGAAATCGCTATCGATATCAGGATCAGCGCACCGCCCATGGTCGGCGTCCCCGCCTTGACGAGATGGGTCTGAGGTCCGTCGCTCCTCACCGACTGCCCTATCTTGTAGGCGGTGAGCTTGCGGATCATGGCGGGGCCGACCATGAATGAGATCAGCAGGGAAGTCATCGAGGCGAGCACGGTGCGCAGCGTGATGTAGCTGAACGCATTGAAGGCATGAATGTCGCGCGACAGGTATTGCGCCAGTATCAGCAGCATGCCTTTTCCCTTTCCTCGAGTTGTTCGACGACCCGCTCCATCTTCATGAAACGCGAGCCCTTGACGAGCACGGTCATGCCGGGTTCCAGCAGGCTTTGCGCCTTACCGACCAGTGTTTCGATTTCACCGAAATGATGCGCCCCCTTGCCGAAGGCCATGGCCGCAGCTTCGCTGGCCTTTCCCAAAGTCAGCAGCGCACCGATTCCCGCATCCCTGGCGGCGGCTCCGATTTCCCCGTGCAATTTGGACGAATCGGGACCGAGCTCTCCCATGTCGCCCAGGATCAGCAAGGTCTTTCCCTTTGCATTGGAAAGCCAGGCTATCGCGGCGCGCACCGAATCCGGGTTGGCATTGTAGGTATCGTCGACGAGAACTGCACCCTTTTTTCCGGTTTTGCGCTGCATTCTTCCCGCGACTCCGGCGAATTTCGCAAGGCCCTGTCCGATCGCTTTCGCATCGATGCCCGCGGCGCTCGCAGCCGCAGCCGCAGCAAGCGCGTTTCTCACGTTGTGCAAGCCGGGAACCTGCAGCCTGGTGCCGATCTCCCCTTCAGGGGTATTCAGGACGATATCGCTGCCGTATTCGTCGAGGACATATCGGGCAGTCACGCCGGCGCCGCTGTTCAGCCCGAAATCGACGATGTTGCGGCTCTTTGCGAGATCGCGCCAAAGGGGAGCATAGGCGTCGTCCGCATTGATGATCGCTGTCCCTTCCTGTTTCAGCCCCTCGAAAATCTCGCCCTTCGCCCTCGCCACGGCGGCAACGCTGCCGAGTCCCTCCAGATGAGCGCTGGCCGCATTGGTGACGAGCGCGAAATCGGGACTCGCGATGCTGCAGAGGTACCTGATCTCGCCGGGGTGATTCATGCCCATTTCGATCACGGCGAAGCGATGTTCCCGGCGCAAGCCCAGCAGCGTCAGCGGCAATCCGATGTCGTTGTTGAGGTTGCCCTTCGTCGCCAGAACCTCTCCCTTTTCGCGCAGGATGGAAGCCAGCATTTCCTTCACGGTGGTTTTCCCGTTGCTTCCCGTGATCGCGATCACGGGAATGCCGAAGCGGCTGCGCCAGAATGCGGCGAGTTTGCCCAGGGCGAGCCGCGCATCTTTCACCACCAGGAGCGGAATAGCCGACTCGATCCGCTTTTCCACGATCGCCGCTGCCGCCCCGGCCTGCCCTGCGACGGACACGAATTCGCTGCCGTCGAAATTCGCGCCTTTCAGCGCAACGAAAAGATCGCCCTGCGCAATTTTCCTGCTGTCTGTCGAGACCCCGAAAAATTCGACATTCGCGCCGATGCGCGCAGCTCCCAGCACTGCAGCTATTTCGTCCAGGGTCAGCATGTTGCGCCCCACGATTGCAGGGCATCCCTGGCCACTTCGATGTCGCTGAAAGGCAGCCTTTCGCCCCCGATTTCCTGGTAGTCCTCGTGCCCCTTGCCTGCGAGCAGCACCAGATCCTCCCTGTTCGCGCCGCGTATCGCCTGCCTGATCGCATCCGCCCTGTCCCGGACCACGCAATAATCCCCCTCGATTCCCCGGACGATCTGGCCGATGATGGCATCGACATCCTCGCACCTGGGATTGTCGGAAGTGACATAGACCCGGTCGGACAGGCGGGACGCGATTTTGCCCATCATCGGCCGCTTTCCGGCATCCCGGTTTCCCCCGCATCCGAAGACGCAGACCAGCTTTCCCCCGGATATTTCGCGCAGCGCATCCAGCACGTTCTCCAGGGCATCCGGGGTATGGGCGTAATCCACCACCACGAGGGGAGTTCCATCCCCCCCGATTTGCTGCATCCTTCCCGGAACCGCTTCTATCGCCGAAAGCGCCCGAATCGAGGCTTGCAGCTCGAACCCGCCCGCCAGGAGAACCGACAGGACGCCGAGGAGATTGGACGCGTTGAATCTTCCGATCGCACGGGTGTTGACCGTGCCGTTGCCCCAGGAGGACTCGACATCCATGGAAAGCATTCCGCCTTCCATTTTCAGGCTCTTTCCCCTGACCTGCGGCACTTCGCTCATTTCAGAAAAACCGTAGGCGATTTTTTTCGCGCCGGAAGGCCTTTTCATCAGATCGGCCCCGAAAGCATCGTCCAGATTCAGGACCGCATACCCGAGTTCGGGAAAATCGAAAAGACCTGCCTTGGCTGCCCCGTAGGATGCCATGTCGCCGTGGTAGTCGAGATGGTCGCGGGTCAGATTGGTGAAAAGCGCAACATCGAAAAGGACGCCGTTGACCCGGCCCTGGGAAAGCGCATGGGACGACACTTCCATGGCCACGCACTGCGCGCCTGCATCGAGATATTCCGCAAGAAGTTCATGAATCGCCACCGCATCGGGCGTGGTGTTGATCGTGGGGGAAAGCGCGCCGGGAAAGCCGTTGCCGAGCGTGCCGATGACTGCGGTTTTCTTGCCGAGTTCGTTCAATGCCCGGGCTATCCAGTGGGTGCTGGAAGTCTTGCCGTTGGTTCCGGTCACGCCGACGATCCAGAGCTTCTCCGAGGGGTTCCCATAGACATGGCTCGCGATTTCGCCGGATTTTTCGCGCAAGTTCCGGATTCCCAGGTTCGGCACGGCAAGCGAAGCGTCCCATGAAAAACCCTCTTCCTCCCAGATCACGGAGGCCGCACCCCGCCTGACTGCGTCGCTTATGAAATTCCTGCCGTCCATGCTTTCGCCCACATAGGCGACGAACGTGTCGCCGTGCCTGACCTTTCGGCTGTCTGTCACCAGACGCTTGATGTTCAGGGCGTCGATGCTCTCCCTCACATCGCCTCCTTGAACAGGCGGTTTGCGGGAGGCATCGCGACATTGTTCTGCGGCGCGTCCGAGGGGGCGCCCAGGGCCTGCAGCGCCCCGCCCATCACCCTGGAAAACACCGGAGCGGATACCTCACCGCCGTAATACTTGCCGTTGGAAGGCTCGTCGACCATCACCGCGACGATGAGGCGCGGATTGGATGCCGGCGCGAAACCGACGAAAGAAGCGATGTAGCGGTGAGCGGAATAGCCGTTGCCCTCGACCTTGTGGGCGGTGCCGGTCTTGCCTGCGACCCTGTATCCCGCCACCTGGGCGAGCGGCCCCGTTCCGTCGGGCTGCACCACCGTTTCGAGAATCCTGCTCATCTCCTGCGCGGTATTGTCGGAAACCACCCGCTGCCCCTGAGGCAGGGTATCCCTTTTCAGGAAAGTGACCGGCATCAGCATTCCGCCGTTGGTGAAAATGGTATAGGCCCTTGCCAATTGCAGCAGGCTCACCGATATGCCGTTCCCGAAAGACATGGTCGCCTGTTCTATCGGGCGCCAGTTCTGGTAGGGCCTCAGCCGCCCGGAAGCTTCCCCCGGAAAACCCGAATCCGGCGCCAAGCCGAATCCGCAGCCGTGGAGCATGTCCCACATGGTTTTGGGCTCCATGGAGAGCGCGATTTTGGATGCGCCGACATTGCTCGATTTCTGGATGACCTGGGAGACGGTGAGCGCTCCGGATTTTTCGGCATCGTGAATCGTGGCAGTGCCCAGGGTGAGTGTGCCGGGAGCGGTCTGGATGACCGTATCCGGCGTGCATTTCCCCGTTTCCAGGGCTGCGGCTATGGTGAAGGGCTTGAGGGTCGACCCCGGCTCGTAGTTGTCGGTCACTGCGCGATTGCGGATCAGGCCGGCTTTCAGATCTTCCCTGTTGTTGGGGTTGAAGCTCGGCACGCTTGCCATGGCGAGCACCTCTCCGGTCCTCGCATCGAGCACCACCACCGCGCCCGCTTTCGCCTTGTTCGCTTCGACAGCATTCTTGATTTCACGGTAGGCGAGATACTGGATCTGGCTGTCGATGCTGAGCACGATTTCCTGCCCCGGCTTGGGCGTCCTGATGCTTTCCACGTCCTCGACTATCCTGCCGAGGCGATCCTTGATCACGCGGCGGCTTCCCGGCTTGCCCGCAAGCACGCTCTGGTAGGCGAGTTCCAGCCCCTCCTGCCCGTTGTCGTCCGCATTGGTGAAGCCGAGCACATGCGCCAGCACTTCCCCAGAAGGGTAATAGCGACGGTATTCGCGCTGCAGAAAAATGCCCGGGATCTTGAGTTCGACCACCTTCGCGGCCACATCGGGGGGGAGCTGGCGCTCCAGATAGACGAAATCCTTGCCCTCCTCCCCCAGCCTTTTCTTGATTTCCCTGGGGGGGATGCCCAGTATTTCCGACAATTCCCTGAGCTGACCCGGTCCGATCTCCACGTCATCGGGGCTTGCCCATACGGATTCGACCGGCGTGCTGATCGCAAGCGGCTGGCCGTTTCGGTCGGCGATCATTCCGCGGTGAGCGGAAAGCTCGATCACCCTGCTGTAGCGGGATTCGCCTTTCTGCCTCAGAAAGTCGTTGCGTATTCCCTGGAGATAAATTGCCCTTGTCAGCATTCCCGCAAAACTCAACATAATTAAAGCCAAAAGCAAATGGGATCGCCATGCCGGCAGCTGCAATATCAGCGCCTTGGGCCTGTAACTCATTTTCCGCCGCCCCCGGTGAAAACGAGCTGGATCCGGTTCGGCGGGGGCACCTTCATGCGCAACTCGCCGCCCGCGATTTTCTCCACTCTCGCCGGAGTCGCCCAGGTGCTCTGTTCAAGCTGCAACTGCCCCCACTCCACATCCAGGCGCCTCGCCTCCTCCTTGTCCTTCTGCAGTTCGACAAAGAGCTTCCGCGCCCTGTGCTGGGAAGTGACCACGCCCAGCGCACAGAAAACCAGAATCGCAAAAAGCACCAGATTGAGCCGCATTCGGTCACCTCGCTCCCCGCTAATGCGCGCAGGACTTTTCCGCCACCCTCATCACCGCACTGCGCGCGCGCGGATTCGCCGCCACCTCCATAGCCTGCGGCCGCACGATCCTTCCCACGATGCGCAGCCCGGGCGCCTTCAATTCGCGCTCCCTCACCGGAAGCTTTCTCGGCAAGCCATCCACGCTCGATTCCCGCCTCATGAACTGCTTGACGATGCGATCCTCCAGGGAATGGAAGCTGATCACGACCAGCCTCCCCCCGGGATTCAGCAGCTTCAGGCACTGCGGCAATACGAGCGACAGTTCCTCAAGCTCCCGGTTGATGAAAATCCGTATAGCCTGGAAAGTGCGTGTCGCCGGATTCTGGTCGGGCTCACGCGTGCGCACGGCTTTTGCCACGACCTCGGCAAGCTGCCCCGTTGTGGCGATACGCCGCCCCGATCGAGCCGCAACAATCGCTCTTGCAATCTGTTTAGCAAACCGTTCTTCGCCATAGCTTTTTATCACCTCCGTCAGTTCTTTTTCCGATGCCGCGTTTACCCACTCTTCTGCAGTCTGCCCGCAACTGGTATCCATCCTCATGTCCAGAGGTCCGTCGAACCTGAAGCTGAAACCCCTGCCCGCCTCGTCCAGCTGGGGGGAGGACACGCCCAGGTCGAGCAATATGCCGTCCACTCCCGAAACCCCCATTGCATCGAGAACATCCTCGATTCTCCCGAAGGCGCTGTGCACCATGGCGAGATTGGCATTCCCCATCGACTTCCCGACGGACACCGCATCCGGATCCCGATCCAGCGCAATCAGCCTGCCCGATTTGCCCAGCTTCGACAGGATCCGCCCGGCATGCCCGCCCCGACCGAAAGTGCAATCCACATAAGTGCCCCCCTCCCTGACATTCAGCGCATCCGTCGCCTCTTCCAGCAGGACGGTTGCATGCCGGCTCACAAGGAAAAGCCTTCCAGTTCGGCGGGAATGCCTTCCTCCAGCGAACCGACAGCCTGGCCGAACCATGCAGCCTCCTCCCAAAGCTCCAGCCTGTTGCCCTGCCCCGCCAGAACCACGCGCTTTTCCAGGCCGGCGTACTCGCGCAGCGTGGAGGGCAGCAAAATCCGCCCCGCCCCATCCATCTCGACGCCTTCCGCATAGCCCACCAGGAGCCTTTGCAGGGCTCTTGTTTTCGGATTGAAGCTGGACAAGCCCATCAGCTTTTTCTGGATGGGCTCCCACTCCTGCTGCGGATAGACCAGCAGGCAGCGATCCGGGTCGGCAGTGACCACCAGACGGCCGGCGCAGGAAGCCATCAGCGCATCCCTGTATTTCGCAGGAATGGCAAGACGTCCCTTGCTGTCCAGATTGAGTTGAGTCGAGCCGTGAAACATCCAGATTCCCCAGTTCCAGTTCGGGAGAAAAACCCCACAATTTCCCACTTTTCACCACGCATCCCCACTATAGATAAAAAAACCAGCCCGGTCAAGCTCAGGAAAAAACTTTTCTTATTTCGCACAAAGACTTAGATCGGAATTATGGATTTTGTAATTTAGATGATTTTAAATAATGAGCTACGAACAGAATCTAATGTAATTTATCAGGATCTGTGCGCGGCATTGAGAAAACCCCGGTCATCGAGAACGGGTTTCACTCTGCGGCAACTCTTGCCTGTATAATGGCGAAGTCTCACGTCTACAGGTTCATTGGCATGGATGATTCGAGCATGAAAAAAATCCTGGTGACGGGCGGAGCGGGCTTCATCGGCTCGGAGGTCGTCCGGCAATTCATCAGGGAAACGCCGCATTCCGTGGTCAATGTCGACAAGCTGACCTATTCCGGGAATCTCGAATCCCTGAAAGAAGTATCTGGAGACCCCAGATACAGCTTCGAGCATGCCGACATCTGCGACGGCAAGGCCCTGGCTTCGATATTCGAGCGGCACGAACCGGACTGCGTCATGCACCTTGCAGCAGAATCCCATGTCGACCGATCCATCAGCGGTCCTTCCGAATTCATCCAGACCAACGTGCTCGGAACCTATACCCTTCTGGAAGCTGCCAGAAGCTATTGGCAAAACCTCCGGGAAGAAAAAAAGGCGCAGTTCCGCTTCCACCATATTTCCACGGACGAGGTTTACGGCAGCCTGGGAGAGAACGGTCTCTTCACCGAAGAGACCCCCTACCAGCCCAATTCGCCCTATTCCGCGAGCAAGGCCTCCTCCGACCACCTGGTCAGGGCCTGGCACCATACCTACGGCCTGCCGGTGGTCACCACGAACTGCTCGAACAATTACGGCCCCTATCATTTCCCCGAGAAACTGATCCCGCTGATCATCCTGAATGCCGTAAACGGCAAACCGCTGCCCGTCTACGGCAGGGGCGAAAACGTGCGCGACTGGCTCTACGTCGAGGACCATGCGCGGGCCCTGAGGCTGGTCCTGGAAAAGGGAAAAGCCGGGGAAACCTACAACATCGGGGGAAGGTGCGAAAAGACCAACCTCGAAGTGGTGCAAACGATATGCGCCATCCTCGACGAGGTATTCCCCTCCAGGGCGCCCCACGCTTCCCTGATCTCCTTTGTTGCCGACAGGCCGGGGCACGACTATCGGTATGCCATAGACGCATCGAAAATCGAGCGGGAACTGGGCTGGCTGCCCGAGGAATCCTTCGACTCCGGGATCAGGAAGACGGTCCGATGGTATCTGGACAACCCGGAATGGGTGAACCACGTCACCAGCGGAGCATACCGGATATGGATAGCCGAGCATTACGAGAGGGGGCATTCATGAAGGGCATCATCCTCGCGGGCGGATCCGGAACCCGCCTTTACCCCGTCACCCAGGCGATTTCGAAGCAGCTGCTCCCCGTCTACGACAAGCCGATGATCTATTATCCGCTTTCCACCCTGATGCTGGCCGGGATAAGGGACATCTTGATCATCTCCACCCCGCAGGACACCTGCCGCTTCGAGCAGCTTCTTGGGAACGGCAGCGCCTGGGGCATCGATCTTTCCTATGCGATTCAGCCCTCTCCCGAAGGCCTCGCCCAGGCGTTCCTGATCGGCGAAAAATTCATTGCCGGAGAATCCTGCGCGCTGGTCCTCGGAGACAACATCTTTCACGGCCACGAGTTCGCAAGCGATCTCCGAACAGCCTCCGAGAAGGAAAGAGGCGCAACCGTATTCGCGTACCCGGTCAACGATCCGGAGCGCTACGGGGTGATTGAATTCGACGGGAAAGGCCGGGCGATCAGCCTCGAGGAAAAACCCGAAAAGCCGAAATCGAGGTATGCCGTGACGGGGCTCTATTTCTACGACAACACTGTCGTTGAAGTGGCGAAATCCATCCGCCCTTCGAAACGGGGCGAGCTCGAGATCACCGACGTCAATCTGCATTATCTCAGGGAAGGATTGCTGGACGTGCAGCAAATGGGGCGCGGCATGGCCTGGCTCGATACGGGAACCCACGAATCCCTGCTGGAAGCCTCGATGTTCATCCAGACCCTGGAAAAGCGGCAGGGCCTCAAGATATGCTGCCCCGAGGAAATCGCCTACAGGCAGGGGTACATCACGGCAGAGCAGCTCGAGGAGCTCGCGGCGCCGCTTGCGAAAAACGGCTACGGGCAATATCTCGCCAGCCTGCTGCGGGAAGAGAACACATGAAAGCCATTCCGACAGAATTACCCGAAGTGCTGGTCATCGAGCCCAAAGTGTTCGGGGACGATCGGGGATTCTTCTTCGAGAGCTACAACGCCAGGCAGTTCGCCGATCTCACGGGAAGGAATCCGGCTTTCGTGCAGGACAACCACTCGAAGTCGGCAGGAAATGTCCTCAGGGGCCTCCACTACCAGGTCAGGCAGCCCCAGGGCAAACTGGTTCGGGTGATTTCCGGGGAGGTTTTCGATGTCGCGGTGGACATACGCAAAAGCTCCCCCACCTTCGGAAAATGGGTGGGTGAGCTGTTGTCCGCAGAAAACAAACGCATGCTCTGGATTCCGGAAGGATTCGCACACGGCTTCCTGGTGCTCTCCGAAACTGCCGAATTCCTTTACAAGACCACCGATTACTGGGCGCCAGAATACGAACGCTCGATACTGTGGAACGACCCGGATCTTGCCATAGACTGGCCCCTTGCCGAACAGCCTCCGCTCCTTTCGAACAAGGACAGGGAAGCGAGGCCATTCAGGGAAGCGGAGCTTTTCGATTGACTCCGCGGCAATCCTGCCAGGCACATCAATAAGCTCATTGATTACCGACCCGGTTTTCCAGAAGCAGGCCCCGCGAAATCGCTGACCTTGTTTCGAACCCGTTCAACGCGATCAGGCAGCCCAATTCTCGACCCGCAAACCCTCAACCCGTACAAACTCGCGTTCATTGTTGGTCACCAGTATCCAGTCTTCAGCCCTTGCATGAGCGGCCAACCACAGGTCGTTGTTGCCGATCGCCTCACCGCGCCGTTGAAGTGTCGCGCGAATCTGGCCGTAATGCTCCCCCGCCGACTCTGTCAGCGGTGCGATATGCACCGCCGCTTCCAATTGTGCGATCACTGCCAATGCGCGCTCTCGCGACTGGCTTTTTTCCGCACCGAAGCGGAGTTCTCCCAGCGTCACCACGGACATTGCAAGTTCATTCGCCTTATGGAGGGCAAACCGTTCACGCACCGAAGGTGGATTGTGCTTTGCAATGTAAATACAAATATTCGTATCCAGCAGGTAGCGCACCGCCATCAGATGGGCTCTCTTTCCTGGGGACAAGAGTCTTCTCGCCCTTGTGACATGAAATCATCCGGCAACTGACTCAAGGCATCGAAAATCTCCAACGCACCGCTCGGATGTTCGCGCAAAACGATTTCATCTCCCCGGCGAAATATCTCCACTTGAACGGAAGTAAACCGGAACTCTTTCGGCAAGCGAACGGCCTGGCTATTGCCGGATTTAAAAATGCGCGCATAAGTCATAATCACTCCCCACGACAAGGATATACATTAAGTATATACACAATCGATATTGCGGGCAAATTGACGGTGCCGGTCACGATGTTTATACTTGCGTTTAAACATGCCGCCGATTAGGAGAAGATCTTGAGCTTTGCCATTCTGGACATTAAAAAATGGGGCAACAGTCTGGGCGTCCGATTGCCCGCAACAGTTGCTCGCGAAGCACATCTGCATGCCGATCAACGGATTCGGATTTCTGTCGAAGGCGGGAAGGTGGTCATCACACCGATCCCTGACATGCCCCTCACTCTGGAACAGAGACTGGCCCAATTTGATCCGGCACGGCACGGCGGGGAAGTCATGGCCGCCAACGACCTCGTTGGATCCGGGAAATGGTAGCCTCGAAGAGGAACCCATCACGAAAACAGGACTCTTGGATCCCGAACCGTCAAGAGATCATCCGGATCGACTGCAACCCCAAAATGGGTCATGAAATCCGGAACATACACCCCTTTCTTGTACTGTCTCCGGATATTTTCAACGAAAAAACTTCACTGGTCATCGGCCTACCCATGACCACAGCCGAATACAATGCTGACAACCCCTTCGCCGTGGCAGTCGGAAAAGCATCCGGACGCAAGGCCGGACAAATCAGTTACGTGCTTTGCCACCAACCCAAATCCTTCGACTGGCCTTTGCGAGGCGCAAAGGCCCATCCGCTTGGGACATTGCCGGACGTTCTGTTTGCTCAAGTGTGCGAGCGCCTGAACCAGATCATAAGATTGGCAGCGCCTTGAAAAATATCCTCCTGATCGGCAAGAACGGGCAGGTCGGATGGGAATTGCAGCGCGCCCTCTCGCCCCTGGGAAATGTCGTCGCCACCGGCAGCCTTGAGCTGAACCTTGCCGATCCGGATTCGATCAGGAAGA
>JAJZRP010000052.1 GCA_021802655.1 Pseudomonadota bacterium | reverse complement strand
CTCCGGGTATGTCGTTCCAGCCTGTCATGGGCGGAGAATCCGGCCTTCCGGTCATGGGATAAAAATAAACGACGACGATTCCCCGCTCCGCGCCGAGATCGACTTTCCGCCCGGAGGTACTGGGGAGCGCGATGGAAGGCAGAGCGCTTCCCGCGAGATGATCGCAGGCTCCGTCGTCTGTCGGGACGGGAAGGTTATCAGGCAAGTCGAGAAGATTCTTCATGGCGATGCTCGATCGACAGAGAAAAACCGTAATTCTAAGCCTTTTTCGCCTTTCCCTGCAGCTTGCCGAGGTCAGTTCTGTGCCAAGAACCGCCCTTCAGCAGGAGTCTGCTGAAGGGCTCAGATCGAGGTTAAAGCAGCCAGTTCAATCATTGTTTAACCGATCCGGTCAGGCGCCAATTCGCCAATTCATCCACCGTCATGGGACGAGCGATGCCGTATCCCTGCCCGACGTCGCAGCCCATGTCGAGCAGGGCCTGGATTTGAGCTTTGGTTTCTACGCCTCCCGCCACGATTTGCCGCTCGAACGCGCGTGCCAGGGCGAGGATGCTCTGAACGATAGTCATGTTGCCTTTGTCCTGGAGCATGTTGTGAACAAAGGTCTGATCAATTTTAAGCGTATTGACCGACAGGTTGCGTAAAAGGGACAGAGAGGAGTAGCCGGATCTGAAATCGTCCAGAGTGAATCCCACACCAAGCTCCCGGCACGCCTGAATGATTTCGTTCACACTCGTCGCATCTTTGATCGCTACTGTTTCCAGCATCTCCACTTGCAGATTGCCAGCGAGTTCGGCCTGTCCGGCAAGAGCTTGCCGCAGCTTTTCGACGAAGTGTTCGGATTCCATGTGATAGGATGAAATGTTGATGCTGACCGCTATATCCAGCCCGTCATCGCGCCATAGACGAATCTGTTTCAGCGCATGATGGATGACCCATTCACCGATCTTGATTTCAAGATCGGTGTTTTTGATCGCCCCCAGAAACTCCCCTGGAGGTAACAGTCCGCGTTCGGGGTGACGCCATCGGATCAGGGCTTCCGCCCCGACCATGCGCCCGGTGCGCAAATCAACCACGGGTTGATAGTGCAATTCGAATTGGTGATGGTCGAGTGCACGTTTGATGCTCTTGGTGAACTCGCGGTGGTTTCGGGCGCGCAGATCCAGCGATGCGTTGTAAATATGGAAGCGATTTTTTCCTGAATGTTTTGCGACATACATGGCTTGGTCCGCGTGGCGCAACAGGGTATCGACCTCGCCATCGTCCAGGGGGTAGATGCTGACGCCAATGCTGGCGCCAACCACAATCGACCTGCCCTTGGTCACGATGGGGCCAGATATCACCTGGAGCAGGCGATCCAGCGTCTCAACGCATTCTCCGTCCCTTTCCAGCTTCAGCAACAGAATGACGAACTCGTCTCCGCCCAGGCGGGCCAGGGTATCACCCCCGCGAATCGCCCCCTTAATACGATTGGCAACTTCGATCAGCACATGGTCTCCGGCTTCGTGCCCCAAGGTATCGTTGACCGCCTTAAAACCATCGAGATCAAGGTAGCAAACCGCCATCATGCTTCCGTCACGCACTGTCTGGGCCATGGCCTGTTTCATGCGATCTGCCAGAAGCACTCGGTTCGGAATGCCGGTCAGTGCATCGTAATGGGCGATACGGGACAGTTCTTCCTCATAGGCTTTGAAATGACTGATGTCCGAAAATATGGCGACATGGCGCTGCGTTTGATTGTTTTCGTCACGTATTGCGGAAATCGACAGCAGTTCGGCATAAATTTCGCCGGATTTGCGACGGTTCCATATTTCGCCGCGCCATGCGCCTTCATTACGGAGTGTCTGCCAAAGTTCGGCGTAAAAGGCAGCAGAATGACATCCGGACTTCAGCAAACTGGGGTTCTTTCCCAGCACCTCATTGCGAGTGTAGCCGGTGATGCGGGTGAAGGCGGGGTTGACGTCGATAATGCGATTGTCTGCATCGGTGATGACGATGCCATCCTGGCTGTTATCGAAGACGCTGGCGGTGATGCGCAGATTTTCTTCGGCGCGTTTGCGCTCGGTGATGTCTCGCGCAATCCCGAGAACGCCGATCAGCTTTCCCTCATTGTCGCGCATCGGCGTTCTAATGGTTTCGAACAGACCACAATCGCCTTCTGCAATGGGCAGCCAATCTTCGTTGATCACGGCCTTGCCGGAATTCACAACCATACGGTCGCGATTACAGTACAGATCGGCCATTTTCCGGTCCAGGAAATCGTAGGCAGATTTCCCGACGATATCCTGTTCCTTCGAGCCGAAATAACTTTCAAAGCGTGCATTGCAGGCCAGGTAAACACCGTCTGGATCCTTCAGCCATACGAGATCGGGAATGGTATTGATGAGTGTATTCAGGAAAGCGCCTTCCGCGGCCGCCTTGTCCTCGATCAGTCCCAGCACCATGGTTTGGGTCAGGTCATGCTCGCTGATCAGTCCTGCCAGGCAGCCTTTGTCGTCCACTACCACGAGATGCCGAACCCTGGCATCGATCATGCGCTTTGCAGCCTCGTTGATGCTGTCGTCGGTCAGCACCGTCAATACGGGAGTCGTCATGACCTCGCCAAGCGAAGCATGCTCCAGTTTGCCGGAGTAGAGACGCACCAGATCCCGTTCGGTCAGGATGCCAACCGGACGCTCATTTTCGACCACCACCACGCAGCTGTCGTGGTGAGACTGCATGAGATTCAAGGCATCGTGCAAGCAGGTTTGCGGCGCAAGGCCAAGCACGGAGCGTGTCATGGCCGAAGCGATCAGGCGCTGCCCGGCCAGAACGGAGAGGTTCATGTGCAGACGAAAGTCCGTTTCGCTGACGATTCCGGAGAGCATGCCTTCCTGGTTCACGATCACGAGATGGCGAATGCCCTTGCGCAGACAGAGCTGGTAGGCGTCCAGCGTATTCATGGACTGCGGTACGGTCACGATCGGTGACGACATCACGTTCCGGACTGCGTCTTCCCTTGCATGGCCCGATTGCATGATATGCAATATGTCTTGTTCGGTCAGGATGCCAATGGGATGGCCAACATCATCCGTCACCACGATGGATGAAATTCGCTGCTCCGCCATGACCTGGGCCGCTTCGCCCACGCTTTGGTCGGATTGAAGATGGGTGACGTTGCACGTTGCAAAGTCGATCAGCAGAGAGCCGGATTCGATGGTGGCGTGAGAAACGAGAGAATAGTCCATACAACCCGATCCGGAATACAGCAAACAATATCAATACCTGACCAATGTCCGGCAAGGTGCAGGATCAGGTTGGGTGAGCGCCGGCTTGCGACGAACAAAATCTGCAAACATGAGGCGTCCGCAGGCCGAAGCGGCCAAATTATATCTGATAGTTCGGCAGGTCGTCTGTTCGGAAGATTACATATGGGGATGTCTGGAGTGTATTCAAAATTGTCTGAGATACAACAGGAGCCCCAGGGGCAGATCTGCGCCGCAACCTGGTGTTGCTCTTTCAGAGCAACACCAGGTTGTCCCGATGGATGAGCTCGGGCTCGTCGACATAGCCCAGGACGGACTCGATCTCCCGGCTTGCATGGCGCATGATCTTTTTCGCCTCGATCGAGCTGTAGTTACAAAATCCGCGCGCGATCTCGGCCCCCTTTTCGTCGACGCAGCGCACCAGTTCCCCGCGCTCGAATTCCCCCGAAACGGAAGAGACCCCGATCGGAAGCAGGCTCTTCCCCTCTTCCTTCAGGGCCTTCACCGCCCCCTGGTCGAGATGGAGTTCCCCCTTCACCTGGAGATGGTCGGCAAGCCATTGCTTCCTCGCGACCAGGGCCATGGTCTTCGCCTTCAGATGCGTGCCGAGGATTTCCCCGGCGGCGAGGCGAAGCAGCACATCCTTCTCGCGCCCCGAGGCGATGACGGTATGCGCGCCGCTTCTTGCCGCGCGCTTGGCGGCCAATATCTTGGTCAGCATGCCGCCGCGTCCGATTTCGGACCCGGCGCCGCCCGCCATGGCTTCGAGCCGGGCATCCCCCGCCTCCCCGAAATGCAGCAGCTGCGCCTCCGGATGCTTCCTCGGGTCGGCGGTAAAGAGTCCTTCCTGGTCGGTCAAAATGACGAGGGCGTCGGCCTCGATCAGGTTGGTGACGAGCGCCCCGAGGGTATCGTTGTCGCCGAACTTGATCTCGTCGGTCACCACCGTGTCATTCTCGTTGATGATGGGAACCACCCCCAGCCCCAGCAGGGTGCGCAAAGTCGATCTGGCATTGAGGTAGCGTTTCCTGTCGGCGAGATCCTCGTGGGTCAGAAGAACCTGGGAAGTGAGTATCCCGTATCTCGAAAAACAGCTCTCGTAAACCTGGACCAGCCCCATCTGCCCGACCGCTGCGGCAGCCTGGAGTTCGTGCACGGCATGCGGACGCTTCTTCCATCCCAGCCTTTTCATCCCTTCGGCGACAGCACCGCTCGAAACCAGGACGACCTCGATTCCCCTTTCCCTGATTCCGGCGATCTGGGTGGCCCAGCCGTCGAGCGCAGCATTGTCCAGCCCCTGCCCCTGGTTGGTGACGAGGCTGCTCCCCACCTTGACGACGATGCGCCTGGCACCTTCGAGAACGGATTTCATGCTTCCTCGCCCATCGGTTCGGCTTCCTTTTTCAGGTTCTCGAGGTAATCCATGATCGCATAGGTGAGCTGCCTGCATCCCTCCCCGGTCAGCGCGGAAATCGGAAAAACGGGGCCGGTCCAGCCGAATGCCTCGATGAATTGCGCGATTTTCCCTTTCCGTTCGGCATCGTCCAGCCTGTCCACCTTGTTGATGACGAGCCATCTCGGCTTCTCATAAAGCGCTTCGTCGTATTTTTTCAGTTCCTCAACGATCGCGACCGCATCCTTCACGGGATCGGCTTGATCGTCATAAGGCGCGATGTCGACGAGATGGAGCAGCAGGCGGTTGCGCGCGAGATGCCTCAAAAAGCGGTGACCGAGCCCGGCGCCTTCGGCAGCGCCTTCTATCAGCCCCGGAATGTCGGCGACGACGAAGCTCCTTTGCTCGTCCACCCGGACCACGCCGAGATTGGGGGCGAGCGTGGTAAAGGGATAGTCGGCGACCTTGGGGCGAGCTGCGGAGACGGCCCTGATGAAAGTGGATTTTCCCGCGTTGGGCATACCGAGCAGGCCCACGTCAGCCAGCACCTTCAACTCCAGTTTCAGCTTGTATTCCTGCCCGGGTTTGCCCGGGGTGCACTGGCGCGGCGAGCGGTTGGTGCTCGACTTGAAGTGGAGATTCCCGAGCCCCCCGTCCCCTCCCCTGGCAAGCAGGGCTTCCTGCCCGTCGTGGGCAAGGTCGGCGAGCACTTCTCCCGTTTCGAAATCGGTGATCACCGTCCCGACCGGCATCCTCAAGCGGATGTCGTCCGCGCTCTTGCCGTAGCAATCGGAGCCCCTGCCGTTCTCGCCGTTTTTCGCACGGTGCATCCTGGCGAAGCGGTAATCGACCAGGGTGTTGATATTGTTGTCCGCCACGGCAAAAACGCTGCCGCCCCTGCCGCCGTCGCCGCCGTCGGGTCCCCCTTTCGGGATGTATTTTTCGCGCCGGAAGCTGGCGGAGCCGTTCCCGCCACGCCCGGCGAATACCTCTATGACCGCTTCGTCTATGAATTTCATTTTGGGTTGCGCAAGTTAAAAAGCCCGTCACCGATCAGGGGACGGGCTTTCAGTCAGGCGATGCTTTTCTCAGACGAGCGGGACAATGCTGACAATCTTGCGCCTGTCCGGACCCTTGACGGCGAAGTTGACATGCCCGTCCACTTTCGCGAAAAGGGTATGATCCTTGCCCATTCCGACGTTTTCCCCGGCATGGAGGCGGGTGCCGCGCTGACGCACGATGATGCTTCCTGCCGGAACCACTTCACCGCCGTAACGCTTCACGCCGAGACGTTTGGAATGCGAATCGCGACCGTTCCTCGAACTTCCGCCAGCTTTTTTGTGTGCCATGTTCTCTCCTTGCGAATCAGGCCGAAATGCCGTCGATGCGGATTTCGGTATAATTCTGACGATGTCCCTGGGACTTGCGGTAGTGCTTGCGGCGGCGCATCTTGAAGATGTGCACCTTCTCGCCTCGCCCGTGCCCGATCACGGTCGCCTTCACGCTGGCGCTCGCGAGAACGGGGGTGCCCATGGAAATCTTGTCGCCGTCGGCGACCATCAAAACCTGGTCGAGCACATATTCGCTACCGATGTCTGCAGGTATCTGTTCTATCTTGATTTTTTCGCCGATGGCAACGCGGTACTGCTTGCCTCCGGTTTTTATGACCGCATACATATCCAACTCCTTGATGAATCGAATCGCGGATTATACACCTTGCCGGCTTCGAGGTCAAAGCCGGTTTTCGGAAGAGCGGGCCGGGCTTGACACGGGAAGCTGCGGGTCAATACCATAATGCGTTTCATACAACCATCGGGCTAACCGTGTCGATCGAGTCAATCAGGAATTTCATAGCGGAAGACATGTTGGCAGTCGACAGGGTGATCCGGTCCCGCCTCGATTCCGAAGTGGCGCTTATCCGCCAGGTCAGCGAATACATCATCGGCAATGGGGGAAAGCGCCTGAGACCGATCCTCGTGATCCTCTCTTCCGGCGCCTTCGGCCACAAGGGCCAGGCCCGCTTCGAGCTCGCGGCGACCATAGAATTCATCCATACCGCGACCCTGCTCCACGACGACGTCGTCGACACTTCGGATCAGCGGCGCGGCAAGGCGACCGCCAATGCCCTTTTCGGCAATGCCGCGAGCGTCCTGGTCGGCGACTTCCTCTATTCGCGCGCCTTCCAGATGATGGTGGGGGTGGGCATCATGGAAGTGATGCGGACCGTGGCGGATGCGACCAACATCATCGCGGAAGGGGAAGTGCTGCAGCTCATCAACTGCCACAATGCGGACATCGACGAGGAAAGCTATCTCAAGGTGATCCGCTACAAGACGGCCAAACTTTTCGAAGCCGCATCCAAGCTGGGCGCGATCCTCGGCAATGCGAATCACGCAGACATCGAGGCGATGTCCGCCTACGGCATGCACCTCGGCACCGCGTTCCAGCTGATAGACGACGTGCTCGACTATTCCGGCGACATGAACGATACCGGGAAGAATCTCGGCGACGACCTCATTGAGGGCAAGCCCACCCTGCCATTGATCCGCGCCCTGGAACGCAGCACTCCCGATCAGGCGAAGCTGATCCGGAGCGCGATCGAGAACGGCGGGATAGAGGAATTCGAGGCGATTCTCGCCGCAATGAAAGAAACCGACGCCTTGGAATACGCCAGGGGCCGCGCGAAGAGCGAAGCGGAACTTGCCTGCCGCGCAATATCCGGGATTCCGGATTCTAAATTCAAGGAATCCCTGATACAATTGGCCGATTTCGCGGCAACGCGGAATTATTGAGCATACGGGGTGTAGCTCAGCCTGGTAGAGTACTGCGTTCGGGACGCAGGAGCCGGAGGTTCGAATCCTCTCACCCCGACCAATCCAATTAACGATTTGTCCAGCAAGCATGGGCGTCATACGTTTTGCCAGGGTTACCCGGACGTTCCCCGACATCATGAAAGTCAACCGGAAAAATCCGGGCACGGCAATCTGCAACATGGTGAAACGAGTGAAGGGCGTCTGCGCCTTGTTCAATCACCAAGGTCAGGAATTGGCCTCCCGGGGAGCATTCTCTTCAAGACACCGTCCTTGAGTATATAGTGATGCATCAATGCCGCAGCAGCATGCAGGCCGGCCAGCACGATAATGATCCAGGCAGCGATATTATGAAGATCGCCCAATGCATGACTCAGGGCGCGATCTTTGACCGTTGCGAACTGTATGGGAAAGAGTCCGAAAAACATGAAGGCTTCCGCCTGCGCCCACCTCAACAGGAAACCCAGCACGATCTGTGCAGCCAGCAAGAAATATAGAGCGTGGTGGATGGCTTTTCCCGCCAACGCTATCAATCCCGCCGACACCGAAGGCAAACGTCTGCCGCGAGTGGCGCGCCATCCCAGGCGTACCGCCATGACCAATGCCAGCACGATTCCCAATGAAATATGGATTGAATGCAATTCCTTCCTGAGCGGAGATCCATGTCGAAGGAAATCCCAGCTTTCCGCCAGAGCAAATAGCGCAATGACGAGGACAGCCGTCAGCCAGTGCAGTAAAATTGTGATCCGGTCGTAACCCAAATTCCGAATCAATTCTCTTTGTGACGTCATCGCGTTACTCCACGAATTCCAACCAGGGCCTGTTAACGCTTCTAAAACAATGCCTTTTCAGCAAATCCCGTGGTCGTCCTCGGAAGGTAAGGTGGTCAGCGCCAACTCAATGCTCGAAGCGAGGTCCCTGGCATATCCGGAAGCTTCAGCCAGATATAGCGACTCATAATAATCGGCCTTCAACCGAAAATTGTCGATATCGTCCAGCAGGACCCGACTCGTTTCTCCAATTGACACGAATTATCCTCCTAAAATGGATCGATATGCAGCAGGGTTCAACACGGAAAATCCGTGCCGCACATCATTACATGTGAGTACATCAACCTTTCTTACCGCGCATGATTTCATGAAAGAGGCCTTTTACCCGCTCGAACAGATCGGGTTTCGCTTCGCCCCCCTCCACTCTGGTCTTAATGGAAGCAATCTCATTGCGGATGGTTTGGTACTTTCCATATCCGAGCGCCTCAGAATCGGCCAGGTGATTATCGGCGCTATCCAGCAGCGATAACACCTTGTTCCTGTTGTCGACTTTATCCTTATTGAGGAGCTGCTCTGCCCTGAGCACATCCCCCTCTGCTTTCAGCGGAGGCAATGGTATGACCTCCTTGGAAGTTACGATCGAACTCAATGCGTCAGCCAGCGTGGATTCTGCCTCATCGAGCCTGGAGGCCTGAATTTCCTTGCTGGCCTGCTTGATGGCATTCGGATAGATTCCCAACGGCAGGAAGTCGGTTTCAATGTGCATTTCGCTGACCAGCGGGGCAAGCAGGATGCGTGCTGCCTGGATATGCCCATTGTCGAGTTCGGACTTGGCATCCCTTACTGCATTACGAATTTTTCCTGGAGAAACCTCCAGATCCATGACATTTGCCCGAACGTCGATAGGCGCCAGCTTGAGATTGGGATCCCTTGCCAGCAGGATGTTCAACTGGCCGTCAGCTTTTGTGAGCATTTTGTATGCCTGTCCGGTATCCTTCTTTTCCAGAAAAAATATGGCATGGACTATTTCGTCGTTGGCGACAATGGCCTCTTTCATCAACGATGGGCGGCGATTGCTTAGCTCCTGTCTTGCAATATCCCTAACATGGTCTTCTCTGGTTGCAGCCGCCGGGACAGGCATTGTCGCTGCGGAAGCAGGAACTCCGTCAGCACCGAATGCATTGCAAGACATGCCCAGAATGGCAATCGAGACCAAGCCAAAAGAAGCTTTTTTAACTTTTTTCTTCATGATTGACCCCTGTAGACTGAAATTGTCGGATGTTGTTCATGCTGTTTCTCGCCTCACTATTGATCTTGCAAACAGCCGAATAATGCCGACCACGACCCCGGAAAACATCCGGGAAGTCGTGGCTGTTGGCATCAATTCATCGCCTTCAACTTAAAAATGATAAATTGCTCCGATCGAATAGCTGTTGATATTCGTTTGCGCTACATTGACGTTATTCCCGATGGATACCCGGTCGTAGCCGGCTCGAAGATCGAACTTGGAATTGATTGCGTACTGGACACCCGCGCCATACGCCAGATGGCTGCGATTCACGGAACCTCCCAAGTCGACTGCAGTGTGAACCCGAGCCATGCCCAGCTTGCCATAGAGAGAAACTGCATCTGAAATGGTTGGGAGCGGCAGGAATCCTACCGCATAGATCCCCCATGAGGTATTCTTGTTCGTCAGACCCGCAGAATCGATTTGATTGCCATAGTCGGCGTAGTTGCCTTCTACCGAGAAATATTGGTTGACCTGGTATCCTGCAAGCAGCGAATAGTCTGTGCCGGAACTTTTGCTCAGCGTGGCGCTGTTATCGTAGGCTTTGCCAATGGTTCCGCCAGCATAGAAGCCGGTCGCGGCTTGTGCGTTTGCAATCGATGCAGTGATCATTGCAATAGTCAATATGCTCTTTTTCATTTCGAGTCTCCTTGTTCAGAAATTAACCCGCCGAAAAGCTCAGCAGACACGTGATGTGACTGGAGCGCCGGAAATAGGTTCCTGGTAAAACAGTTTCCGGCCCGGCGCAAAAGCCGCCGGAACGGTTTCCGAACGATCGGCTCCGCCGAGGCTTTTCACCTGCTTAATACATTGTTTTTGCTTTATTTCATGCCATATTCAGCAAACCTGACTCGTGAGTGTCAGGAGGAGATTTCGAGCTTGCATGAAACATATTTAATGTTTTTCTCAAGCCGAATTAAGAACTATTGTGGATACCCCCTTGTCACTAAACCTGAGCAACCCAGCTCGGCGCACTCAAGTAAATCAGGCTTGCCCGAACTTTTAGCCGAGCTTGCATTCAACCAGCCATTTGGCACATCATTGGAGATGAATTTCATGACGACCCATCCTGGATCACTATTGCGCGAGGAACTTCATGACGGACGATCCATCGCACCCTTCATCGGCATTTTCGATGCCTTTTCGGCAACCATTGCATCGAAGCATTCGCCCAACCTTTTTTACAGCGGTTTTGGCTTTGCCGCGAGCCAATACGGTTTGCCTGACATCGGTTACATTGCATGGAGCGACATGGTTCAGGCAGCATGGCGCATTCGCCAGATTCTTCCGGAACACAGGCTGCTGGTGGACGTGGACGACGGCTATGTGGACGCATCGGTCGCTTGCCATGTCAGCGCCCAGCTCGAACGCATGGGCGTGGCCATGATCATGCTTGAAGATCAAAAGCGCCCGCGCCGCTGCGGACACTTCGAAGGCAAACTGTTGCTGCCGCTCGAAGAGTACATGGAAAAACTGGAAATGGTTCTCGCGCAGCGCACGGAAATGTGCGTACTCGCGCGCACCGACGCTGCCGGAGATGAAATTTACCGCCGACTGAAGCGCATTTCAGAAACCGATGTCGACGTAATCATGGTCGACGGGGTGCGCTCCATCGAAACGTTGCGTGAAGTGCGCAAGATTACCGACAAGCCCCTGTTGTTCAACCAGATAGCGGGAGGGAAAAGCCCCCGCGCGACCCTGTCCGAATTGCGGGCAGCCGGGGCCAGCCTGGCCCTGTATTCGACCCCCTGCCTCTTCGCAGCCCAGACTGCCATCGATGAATCCCTGTCCGCCATTTTTTCCGATGACGGAAGACTGCCCGACACAAGCGGCGGGCGATCGGTCGGCGTTGCCGAGTGCAGCTCAATGCTGCAGGAAAACATGGCCCATCACTTGCCGGAAGTCGATTTGGCAAAGTTCGTGCAAGCCTGATCGTGCTGCACCAGATCCCGATTTACCTCATAACCGGTTGCGCGGCAGGCTACCTGGCAGGGCTGTTCGGCGTCGGCGGTGGCATCATCATCGTGCCGATACTGGTTATCCTGTTCAAGGCATCGGGAATCCCCCCGACCATCCTGATGCCTTTGGCCATCGGCACGTCGATGGCTGTCGTATCCGTGACATCGCTGATGGGCGCTCGCGCCCATCACGCCAACGGCAACGTGGACTGGACAAATGCGAAGCAGCTCTTGCCTGTGGTTCTGCTCGGGGTGGTGGCCGGTGCATTGCTCGGCTCGTACATTCCGCGCGCATTCCTGGCAGGGTGCGTCATAGCCTTCGAAGTGGGCGTGGCAGCGCTGTTCCTGTCCCAAGCCGTGCGCAAGAGCGGCCACGAAGATGGCCCGTCCACGAACATCGCAATGCCTCCAGCCAGGATGCTCGCCATGTCCAGCATCCTCGGCCTGGTGTCGAGCGTAGTCGGCATTGCAGGCGGCACCCTGTTCGTGCCGTTTCTAAGTTTCTGCGGGATCGGCCTGCGCAAGGCGATCGGAACTGCAACCGCCATCGGGGCGCCACTGAGTCTGGTGGCCGCCTTTGTATACGTCATGACCGGATCCCTGGGGAGCAAGTCGTTGCCGCCCTACTCCCTGGGATATGTCTATCTTCCGGCCTTTCTGGGTTGCGTGATCGGAGGAATATGGACCACCAGGCATGGCGCAATGCTGGGCCTGAAACTGAGGCTGCGTATGCTGAAAGTGGCCTTTGCGCTGATCCTGCTTGGCGCCGCAGGGAAAATGCTTTTCATATGAGCGGGATTTTATGCCCGCGACCGCAAGCATCTGCGTCATGCGCCACCGGGGTGACTTCGACGTTCCGGTAATCCCCCCTGAAAAAAGGGGGAAACAGAAGTAGAATTTTCTCGATACGAGGAGGTTCTAAGGCATCACAGCGAGAAATTAGCAATGGCTATCTCGGATCGTCCGTCGACAAGCCAGGCGGGGCTCCCCGCCGGAATCGGAAAATCACTCGAACGGGTGGCGCAGGATGATGGTCTCGTCGCGC
>JAJZRP010000051.1 GCA_021802655.1 Pseudomonadota bacterium | reverse complement strand
CAGTTGGGCGGCGAAACATTGTCGCGGCAGGCCGATCAGGCAGCGCTTCTGGCGAAAGCCGATCTCACCACCGACATGGTCGGGGAATTCCCCGAGCTTCAGGGCATCATGGGGCGCTATTACGCGCTTCACGACGGGCATTCCCCGGAGATCGCGTTCGCCATAGAAGACCATTACAGGCCGCGCTTCTCGGGGGACGAACTGCCGCGCAATCAGGTCGGAATCTGCGTCGCCCTGGCAGACAAGCTAGAAACCCTGGTCGGCATGTTCGGCATCGGGCAGATCCCGACCGGGGACAAGGACCCCTTCGCATTGCGCAGACAGGCGCTCGGCGTGATACGTATCCTGATCGAGACGCCCGCACCTCTTCCTCTCAATCAGCTCGTGAACGCAGCCTTTTCGGCCTTCCCGAAAGGCATGCTCGGCGATGCGCACATCGATCTCGAACTTTTCATTTTCGAAAGACTGAGAGGCTATCTGAGGGAAGCCGGGTACGACCATGACGAAATCGAATCGGTGGTTTCCATGATGCCGTTAAGACTGGATATCGTACCCAAACAGCTCAGTGCAGTTAGGTCTTTCTCTGCGCTTCCAGAGGCGGCAAGCCTGGCGGCCGCGAATAAGCGCGTGGTGAATATTCTCAAGCAGGCTGAATCGAAAGGTGAAGCCTTTCTGACCGCGGAAAAGGATGATCTCGTGGAACCGGCTGAGATAGCCCTTTTTGATGTGCTTGCCGAAGTTTCACCCAAAGCAGAAGCCTGTTTCAGGCAGGGCGACTATTCCAGTTATCTCATATCCTTCGCAGCGCTGAAGGAGCCCGTCGATTCGTTCTTCGACAGCGTGATGGTCATGACGGAAGATAGCCGTCTGCGCAAAAATCGTCTTGCCCTCCTCAGGGATCTGAGAAGCGCGATGAACCGGGTCGCCGATCTTTCGAGGCTGGCATCTTGAAGCTCGTCATCCTCGACCGCGACGGCGTCATCAATTTCGATTCCGACCAGTTCATCAAGAGCCCCGAGGAATGGAAGCCCATCCCCGGCAGCCTGGAAGCGATAGCCCGGCTCAACCATGCAGGGTACACCGTCGTCGTCGCGACCAACCAGTCGGGAATAGGGCGCGGCCTTTTCGAAATGGCCACGCTCACCGCCATCCACGAGAAGCTGCAGAAAATGCTCGCCCAGGCGGGGGGGAGGGTGGACGCCTTCTTCTATTGCCCCCATACCGCGGACCTGAAATGTTCCTGCAGAAAGCCCGAGCCCGGCATGCTTCTGGAAATCGCCGACCGCTTCGATACCGATCTCAATGGAGTCCCCGCGATAGGCGACTCGCTGCGCGATCTGGTTTCGGCAGAAAAGGTGGGGGCGAAACCCATCCTGGTGCTGACCGGAAAGGGGCAGAAAACCCTCGAAAACGGCGGATTGCCCGTCGGCACCCGGGTTTTCCGGGATCTCTCCGAAGCGGTGCAGTCGCTCGCGGGGTGAGCATGATTTTCCTCCGCTCCCTGCTCTTCATTCTGCTTCAAAGCGCGCTGACCCCGATCTTCTCGGTCGTATCCCTGCTCACTTTCCCCTTCCATCCCCTGACCCGCTACAGGGTGATTTCGCAATGGGCGCGCATCGTGATGTTCCTCGTCGAGGCGATCTGCGGAGTGAAATACAGGGTCCTGGGGGCGGAAAACATTCCAGACCGCCCCTGCGTGGTCCTCTCCAACCACCAGTCGGCATGGGAAACCATCGCCTTCCAGGTCATCCTCCCCCCCCAGGTATGGGTGCTTAAAAAGGAGCTGCTCAAAATTCCCTTCTTCGGCTGGGGGCTCGCCATGACGAGCCCGATCGCGATCGACAGGGAGGAAGGGAGAGCCGCGCTCAAGCAACTGATCGACCAGGGGAAGGACAGGCTGGAAATGGGGTTCTTCGTCATCGTCTTTCCCGAAGGCACGCGCATCGCCCCCGGGGAAATCGCGCCTTTCAGAATAGGCGGGGCATGGCTTGCGACGCACACCGGAAGTCTCGCGCTGCCGATCGCCCACAATGCAGGCAGCCTTTGGGGGAAAAACGCATTCATCAAGCGCCCAGGCACCATCACGGTCAGCATAGGCGAGCCGATCGAGACGAAAGGAATGAAACCCAACGATCTCAACGCGAAGGTCGAAGCGTGGGTACGCGCGGAAATGGCGAAAATGGGAAAGCCTTGAAGGAGAAGACGGTCAATCTTTCGGGGCGGGAAATGCGCTATGTTCTGAAGCGCAGCAGCCGGCGCACCGTAGGGCTCAGGATCACCCCGGGCGGCCTCACCGTCAGCATTCCGTCGAGAATGCCGGAATGCGGCATCGAAAGCATACTGAAGGCGAAAGCGGGATGGATACTGAAAAAGCTGGATGAGGCGAAATCTCCCCCGGCCCGGCAATGGACGGACGGGGAAAAAATCCCGTACCTCGGAAAACATCACGCATTGCGCATCGTCCATGCGGCAAGGGCGAAGGCGGACATGAAGGAAGGCTTCCTGGAAGTCGCCCTGCCGGAAGCCCGCCCCGAAAAAATCGAAGCCGCAGTAATCCACTGGTACAAGCGACAGGCGCTGGACTGCTTCGCAGAAAGGATTGCCCATTACTGCCCGAAGCTCGGGCTGCCGTTGCCCAAGCTCCATATTTCCAGCGCCAGAACGCGCTGGGGAAGCTGCAACTCGAAGGGCGAAGTCAGACTCAATTGGCGCCTGATGCGCCTGCCGCTCGAACTCGTCGACTACGTGGTCGCCCACGAGCTTTCCCACCTCATCGAAATGAATCACTCTCCTGCATTCTGGAAAACCGTGGAAAGCATCTATCCCGCCTACCGGGAAGCGCGGATGGCGCTCAGGCGCGATTCGCTGTGGTAACATGCTGCTATTTGGAAAAGCGATGCGGATAATCCTCCTCCTGCTCCTGTTCTCCCTGACCCTGGAAGGCTGCGGGCTGAAGGGACCGCTCTACCTGCCCACCCCCCAGAACCAGACGAAATGAATTTTTTTTCCTACCGCAACGGCGTCCTCCATGCCGAGGACGTATCGCTCGAATCCGTCGCCGAGAAATACGGCACGCCCTGCTACGTCTATTCCAAGGCCGCCCTGGTTTCGGCTTTCAGGGCCTATTCCGACGCCTTTTCCCCGAGATTCCACCTGGTCTGCTATGCGGTCAAGGCGAATTCCAACATCGCGATCCTGAATCTCTTCGCGAAGATGGGCAGCGGCTTCGACATCGTCTCGATCGGGGAAATGGAGCGCGTGCTGAAAGCGGGGGGCGATCCCGCCAAAATCGTTTTTTCGGGCGTGGGAAAACGCGAGGACGAAATGCGCGCGGCGCTGTCCGCCGGCATCCTCTGCTTCAACGTGGAATCAGAAGGCGAGCTCGAACGCCTCGACGGGGTCGCGAAAAGCCTGGGCAAACGCGCGAGCATCAGCTTCAGGGTCAATCCCGACGTGGATGCGAAAACCCACCCCTACATTTCGACGGGACTCAGGCAGAACAAGTTCGGCATCCCCTACGATGACGCGCTGCGGCTCTACCGGAAGGCCAAAGCCATGGGGAACCTCGCCATCGTCGGCATAGACTGCCACATCGGCTCGCAGCTCACCGAAATCCCCCCATTCGTCGAAGCGCTCGAAAAGATCCTGCTTCTCGTCGACGAGCTGGAAAAGGAAGGCATCGCGCTTTCCCACATCGACGTGGGCGGCGGGCTCGGCATCCGCTACCGGGAAGAGAACCCTCCCGAAATTTCGGATTACGCGAAAGCCCTCCTGGAAAAATTGCAGGGACGCCCGCAGAAGCTCCTGCTCGAACCCGGAAGATTCCTGGTCGGGAACGCCGGGATTTTGCTGACCCGGATCGAATACCTGAAGCACGGCGAGGAAAAGCACTTCGCCATAGTCGACTGCGCGATGAACGACCTGATGCGCCCCGCGCTTTACGACGCCTATCACGAGATAATCCCGGTGAAACAGGGCAGGGGGGAAGGAGAGCTCTACGAAATCGTCGGCCCTGTCTGCGAAACCGGGGACTTCCTGGGACACGACCGGAATCTCGCTGCAAAACAGGGGGATCTGCTCGCCATCCATTCGGCGGGCGCCTACGGCATGAGCATGAGTTCGAACTACAACTCCAGGCCCAGGGCTGCAGAAATCGTGGTGGACGGAAACAGATCCCATCTCGTCAGGGAAAGGGAAACGGTTTCCCGGTTGATGGCGGACGAAAAACTCCTGCCCTGATTACTTCGCGATCCTGACGAGATTCCTCCCGGCCTGTTTCGCGTTGTAGAGCGCGACATCGGCTGCCTTGATGAACGCATCGAACCCGCCCATTCCTGAATTCCTGATGGCCACGCCGATGCTCGCCGTGACGGGAATCCGGACTTTCCCGTCCACGAAAGGAAAGGATTCCACGGCCGCCCTGATCCGCTCGGCGCATTGCTCGGCAGCCTTCGGATTCGCATCGGGGAGAATCGCCAAAAACTCCTCCCCGCCGAAGCGGCAGATCACGTCCTGTGCTCTGGATGCCTTCCTCAGCACATGGGCGAAATGGCGGATCACCTTGTCCCCCACATCGTGGCCGTAAAGGTCGTTGATCGACTTGAACCTGTCTATGTCCAGCATCATGCAGGCAAGGTCCCCGGGGCGATTCCATTCCCAGGCCATGCGCTCCATGGCATAGCGCCTGTTCGGCAGACCGGAAAGCGGGTCGGTGAGGGAAGCTTCCTGCGCGCGGCGGTTCGCCACGGCGAGATCGGAGGCGACATTGCGCAACTCCTCCCTGTCCTTCGACAATTCCTCACGCATTTCGACGAAACGCCGCGCCGCGAGAAGGCGCGCCGCGAGAAAGCGCTGCCCGCGGGAAAGGACAATGCAGTCGTCTGCGCCCGCCTCGAAAGCCTCGACCTGGCTTTCCAGGTCGTCCTGCTCGGCGAGAAGAACGGCATAAACGAGCCTCCCTGAAGGCAGCCTGCGCAAGGCCTCGATGAATGCCGGACCCACCAGATCTGGCACGGAAAATTCGCACAGGACGAGCTGGGGATCGGCTTCCAGAACGAGGCGCATGGCTTCCTCTTCCGTGGAGGCCGTCAATACGGCATGCCCCTGGGAGGAAAGGAATCCCGAAAGCTCGGCCAAGGCGGGCTCCCTTGCAATCAGGAGAATTTGCAGCCCCGGAACGGATTCTCCGGTGCGAGTCTCCTGCGGAATCGCCGCCATCATTTCCTCGAAGCTGGGAAGATGACGGCTCGGCACATCGAGTATCCTGCCCCATTCCTGCCAGCTTGCGCTCGCCCTGTCGCAAAGCGCCCCGAACTCTTCCTGATCGAACCCGAGTTCCTTCGCTTCGCGCAGCAGATCGGGCATCCTGCATGAAATGCGAGCCCCCCCGGAAAGAAAGTCTTCGGCAAGCGCGCCTGAAAAATGCCATATCCTGCACAATTTGTATTCCCTCGAACTTTTGGGAAAGGGCATGGAGTCCGGATCTTCCTGATGCAGAGCGACCCTGGCGAAAAGGAGCGGGAGCATCCAGTCCTCGAGCAGGGCGACGGTCAGTTCCAGGTGGTCGGTCGCAAAGCGGCTCCTCTCCAGTTCCAGGCGCACCGGCCCGGACGATCCGCCGGACAGAATCTCCGAATAGGCTGCGGGATAAAGCGTCGCCAGGGCAAGAGAGCCCACTCCGGAGAGCAGCGCGCCGATGAAGCATTCCTCCGGCTGGGCCACCCTGGTTTTTTCGCAGATCATCTGGGCAACGATGGCGCGGGCAAGGGATTGGGACCAGAAGCGCATGTAGTCGAATCCCTTGCAGGCCCCCTGCCTGTTGTTGTTCAGGACGGAAAATCCCAGCGCGATCTGCCGGGTCGCCGCCATGCCGAGCAGGTTGAGCGCATCGGGTATCGAGGCGATGACCCTGCTTCCCGCCTTCAGATGATTGGCATACTTGATCAGCTTGCCGCTGAGAACGGGGTCGGCCTGGACGATGTGACCGATCTCGGCAAGCGACACGTCCGGCTTCAGGGTTAGCTGGAAAAGCGCCAGCGCGACCCCTGCAGGGGAAGGGAGATTGCCGCTCGCCTTCAGTTCATCGAAATTCAGCCCGGACCTCATTCGACCTCTATTGTCGTTTTCCGGAATTCTACGCCCATCCCGAAGAAAACCCCAACTGTTCACGCAAAGCGGCAGCCGGGAGTATAATCGGAGGTTTTCAGCGGGACAGGGCCATGGCCGAAGCCGGCGGGTCGAAAAAGCTTTACATCAAAACCTACGGATGCCAGATGAACGAGTACGACTCGGAGAAGATGGCGGACGTGCTGCATGCCGAATCCGGGCTCGAAATCACGGCGAACATGGATGAGGCCGACGTGATCCTGCTCAATACCTGTTCCGTTCGGGAAAAGGCCCAGGAAAAGATCTTCCACGAACTCGGGCGGATCAGGCGTCTCAAGGAAAAAAATCCCGATCTTCTGGTCGGCGTCGGCGGCTGCGTCGCAAGCCAGGAGGGGGCTGCCATCTTCAAAAGGGCTTCCCATGTCGACCTGGTTTTCGGCCCGCAGACCCTGCACAGGCTGCCGAGGATGATAGGCGAGCGCGTCCGTTCCGGACGCAGCCAGATCGACATCGCCTTTCCCGAAATCGAAAAATTCGATTCCCTCCCCCAGGCGAAAGTATCGGGGCCTGCCGCATTCGTTTCGATCATGGAAGGATGCAGCAAATACTGCAGCTTCTGCGTCGTGCCCTATACCAGGGGGGAGGAAATTTCGAGACCCCTGGAAGACATCCTGACCGAAGTGCGAAGTCTCGCCTCGCAGGGAGTGAAGGAAGTGACCCTGCTGGGACAGAACGTCAACGCCTACAGGGGACTCATGGAAGACGGCGAGACCGCCGATCTGCCGCTGCTGATCGAATATCTCGCCGCCATGCCGGAAATCGGGCGGATCCGCTACACCACCTCCCACCCCAGGGAATGCACGCAGCGCCTGATCGACATCCATGCCGGTGAGCCCAAGCTCGCGAACCATCTCCACCTCCCGGTCCAGTCGGGGTCCGACAGGATACTGGCGGCGATGAAGCGCGGCTACACCGCTCTCGAATACAAGTCCATCGCCAGGCGCCTGAAGGCGGCCCGCCCCGACATTGCGCTTTCGTCGGATTTCATCGTCGGCTTTCCCGGCGAAACAGAGGCCGATTTCGAGGCCACCATGAAGCTCATCGAAGAGCTGAATTTCGATGCGAGCTTCAGCTTCGTCTACAGCCCGAGGCCGGGAACGCCGGCCTCGGCGCTGCCTGACGACATTCCGATGGAGGTCAAGCAGGCGCGCCTCGCGAGGCTCCAGGCGAAAATCGAGGAGCAGGCTGCAAAAATCAGCGCACAAATGGTCGGGACCGTGCAGCAGGTTCTGGTCGAAGGTCCCTCCAGGAAAAACCATGCAGAGCTTTCCGGGAAAACCGGGAACAACAGGACCGTCAATTTCGCGGGGAGCCCGGATCTCGTCGGCCGGTTCGTCGAAGTCGAAATCACCGAAGCGCTGCGCAATTCGCTCAGGGGAGAAATCGTCCGATGAAGACCGAATCCATTTCCTTCTCCCCCGCCGACAACAGGCGGCTTTCCAGCCTTTGCGGGACCCTCGACGAGAACCTGCGCCAGATCGAGGTGGCGATGGGCGTCTCCATTTCGAGAAGGGGGGAGCATTTCGCCGTGAAAGGGGAACCCGAAAAGGCCCTGCTCGCCGTCTCCGCCCTCGAGAAATTCTACCTCCAGACGAAAGGGCGCGACATCGATATCGAGGAAATCCAGCTCGGTCTGGTCGAGCTGCTCTCCCCCGGAAGATCGGAGGGGCAGGCCGGAAGCCCGATGCTGATGACCCGGAAATCCAACCTGCACGGCAGGACTCCGCGCCAGGCGGAATATCTCGAAAACATCCAGAAGCACGACATCACTTTCGGCATAGGGCCTGCCGGAACCGGGAAAACCTATCTCGCCGTCGCCTCCGCAGTCGACGCCATAGAGCGGGAATGGGTGAAGCGCATCGTCCTGGTGAGGCCGGCGGTGGAAGCCGGGGAGCGCCTGGGATTTCTGCCCGGGGACATGGCGCAGAAGATCGATCCCTATTTGCGCCCCCTTTACGATGCGCTCTACGACCTGATGGGGTTCGATCGGGTGGGCAGGCTCTTCGAATCGGGCGCGATAGAAGTCGCGCCGCTCGCCTACATGCGCGGCAGGACGCTCAACCATTCCTTCATCATCCTCGACGAAGCGCAGAATACCACCCCCGAACAGATGAAAATGTTCCTCACCCGGATGGGATTCGGCAGCCGCGCCGTGATCACCGGAGACGTGACCCAGGTCGATCTCGCCAAGGGTCAGAGAAGCGGCCTCAACGAGGCGATTGCGGTCCTGAGGAAAGTGCCGGGAATCGCCTTCACGCACTTTCAGGCGGAGGACGTGGTGCGCCACCCGCTGGTCCAGCTCATCGTCAATGCCTACCAGGCCTATGAGAAGTGATTTCAGCCTGAGCGTCCAGTACGCCTCGACAGCCGGGAATCTTCCGACCCTCCCCCGTTTCAGGAAATGGGTCGGAACCTCCCTGCAAGCCCCCGCGAAAATCACGATCAGGATCGTCGACGAGGAAGAGGGCAGAAACCTCAACAGGGACTACAGGGGGCGCGACTATGCGACCAACGTGCTCACCTTCGTCTACGGCGAATCGGAGGGGGACATCGTGATCTGCGCGCCGGTTCTGATGAAGGAAGCGCTTGAGCAGAAGAAGCCCCTTGAATCCCATTACGCGCACATGACGGTGCACGGAACATTGCATCTCCAGGGATACGACCACGAAAGCGACGGGGAAGCTGCGATCATGGAATCCCTCGAAACCGCGATCATGGCGAAGCTCGGTTACGCCGATCCTTACGATGTATAATCGGACCATGAAAAAAGCCATTTTCCTTGCGCTTTCCCTGTTCTGCGCATCCAGTCCTGCAAGCCCCCCGGATCTCCCGCCCCCCCCGCATGTCGAGGCGAGGGCCTACCTCGTCCTCGATTATAACAGCGGACAGACCGTTCTCTCCCGCCGTGCGGAGGAGCGCATCGAGCCCGCATCGCTCACCAGGCTGATGAGCGCCTACATCGTATTCGACGCCCTGAAGCAGAAGGCGATCAAACCGGATCAGAAGATCCCCGTCTCGGAAAAGGCATCGCATGCCGAAGGCCCGAGGATGTTCATCGAGCCGAAAATGACCGTGACCGTCGACCAACTGCTCCACGGCATGATCGTCGAGTCCGGCAACGATGCCTGCATCGCGCTCGCCGAGGGCGTGGCGGGCTCGGAGCAGGCTTTCGTCGAGAAAATGAACAGGGAGGCGCAGCGCCTCGGCATGATGGACACGCATTTCACCAATGCGACGGGGCTGCCGAACCCGGATCATTACACCACGGCCCGCGACCTCGCGACCCTTTCGGCTGCGCTGATCAGGAACTTCCCCGAATACTATCCCCTCTTCTCGATCAGGCAGTACACCTGGAACGGCATCACCCAGCCCAACAGGAACAGGCTGCTGTGGATGGACCCCTACGTCGACGGGCTGGAAACCGGGCATGGCGGGGCAGCCGGTTACTGCGTCGTCGCCTCGGTGAAGAGGGACAGGAGGCGGCTGGTCTCGGTGCTGGCGGGCGCGAGCTCGGACAGCGGAAGGGCGATGGAGAGCCAGCAGCTCCTCAATTACGTGCTGCAGTATTACAACTCGGTGCGCCTCTATGCAAAAGGGCAGACGGTCACCACCCTCAGGGTCTGGAAGGGCAAGCAGAACACCCTGAAGGCGGGATTCATGGACGACCTTTACGTCACCGTCCCCAGGGGGGAAGAATCCGGACTGCAGGCCACGGTAGAAGCGCAGCAGCCGCTCGTCGTTCCCGTCCTCGCAGGACAGAAGGTCGGGGTGGTGAAAGTCAATCTCGACGGAAAACGTTTCGCGGAATTCCCCCTCGTCTCGCTGGAAAACGTGGCTCCGGCCAACATTTTCGGCCGGGCCTGGGACAGCCTCAAGCTACTTTTCGACTAGGAAACCATGATCTATCTCAACGGAAAATTCATGCCGCTGGAGGAAGCGCGCATTCCCGTGCTCGACCGCGGCTTCATTTTCGGCGACGGCGTCTACGAAGTCATTCCCGTCTATTCCAGGCATCCCTTCCGGCTGGAAGAGCACCTTTCCAGGCTGCAGCACAGCCTGGACGGCATCAGGCTGGAGAATCCGCATTCGGCGGGAGAATGGAATGAACTGATCCGGGGCCTCGTCGGGTTCAACGAACCCGAAGACCAGAGCGTTTATCTCCAGGTCACGCGGGGAGTGGCGAAGCGGGATCATGCCTTCCCGAAAGGGGTCGAGCCCACCGTGTTCATGATGTCCAACCCGCTCGTCACCCCTTCCAGGGAAACCCTGGAGAAGGGGGTCGCAACGATCAGCGCGGCGGACAACCGCTGGCTGCGCTGCGACATCAAGGCGATCTCCCTGCTTCCCAACGTGCTTTTGAGGCAGATGGCGGTGGATGCGGGCGCCGCAGAGACGATCCTGCTGAGGGACGGCTTTCTCACCGAAGGCGCGGCGAGCAACATCTTCGTGGTGAAGGACGGCGTCCTGCTCGCGCCTCCCAAGGACAACCTGATGCTCCCGGGCATCACCTACGACGTGGTGCTGGAGCTTGCGCAAGACACGGGGCTGCCCTGTCAGGTGAGGCAGGTGTCGGAAGACGAACTCTTCTCCGCCTCCGAGCTTCTGCTCACTTCCTCGACCAAGGAAGTCACGCCGATCACGTCCCTCGACGGAAAGCCAGTGGGGAACGGCAAGCCGGGGCCGGTATTCGAAAAGCTGCATGCCGCCTACCAGGCATTCAAGCATTCCGTGATGAGGAGGGCATGAGCGGGGAGTCGCTGATCGAGTATCCCTGCGCCTTTCCGATCAAGATCATGGGAAGGAGCGAAAACGCGGGATTCGCCGACGCGGTTCTGGGCGTGGTGCTCGCGCACGATCCCGATTTCGAGGCCTCGTCCATGGAAATGCGCGCCAGCCGCGAAGGAAAATACATCAGCCTCACCTGCACCGTGAACGCGACCTCCCGCGAGCAGCTCGATTCCCTCTACCGGGAATTGTGCGACCATCCCCTGGTCGTCATGGTGCTTTGATGGAAATCCTCGTGAGGCGGCTCGGCCTCGCCGAATACCTGCCGACTTTCCGGGCGATGCAGGATTTCACCTCGCAAAGGGGTCCAGAAACACCCGACGAAATCTGGATGCTGCAGCATCCGCCGATCTACACCTACGGGCTCGCGGGAAGGTCGGAGCACCTTCCATTGAAGCCGGAGATTCCGGTTCTGCAGGTGGACAGGGGGGGGCAGGTCACCTACCATGGCCCGGGGCAGCTTGTGCTTTATCTTCTGCTCGACCTGAAGCGCAGGAATACGGGGGTCAGGGCGCTCGTGACGAAAATGGAGCATGCGGTGATCAGGCTGCTGGGAAATCACGGCGTGCAGGCGGAATCGAGAAAAGATGCGCCGGGAGTCTATGCGGATGGCGCGAAAATCGCATCCCTGGGACTGAGGGTGAGGCGGGGCTGCTGCTACCACGGCCTGTCCCTCAATGTGGACATGGACCTCTCCCCCTTTTCCATGATCGATCCCTGCGGCTACAGGGGCCTCGAAGTGACGAGGACGAAGGATCTGGGAATCGGGGCATCTGCGGACCGGCTCGGGGACGAGCTGATCATGATACTGAAGGAAATGCTATGACGGAAAGACAGAAGGGGGAGGCCAAGACTGCCAGGATCCCGATCAAAATCGTGCCGCAGCCGATTGCGCGAAAGCCTGAATGGATCAGGGTGAAGTCGGGAAGCTCCGGCCAGTACCATGAAATCAAGAAGATGCTCAGGGAGCGCAATCTCCACACGGTATGCGAGGAGGCCTCCTGCCCCAACATCGGCGAATGCTTCGGCAAGGGAACGGCGACTTTCATGATACTCGGAGACCTTTGCACCAGGCGCTGCCCCTTCTGCGACGTCGCCCACGGCAAGCCGCTTCCGCCCGACCCTCGCGAACCCCTGCATCTTGCCGAATCGATAGCCGCATTGAAGCTGAAATACGTGGTGATCACGAGCGTCGACCGGGACGACCTGAGGGACGGAGGGGCGCAGCATTTCGTCGATTGCATCAATGCCGTCAGGGCGCATTCGCCCGCGACGAAAATCGAGGTCCTGGTTCCGGACTTCAGGGGAAGGCTGGATATCGCGCTCGAAATTTTCGGGGAAGGGCTTCCCGACGTGATGAACCACAACCTGGAAACGGTGCCGAGGCTCTACAAGGCGGCGCGGCCCGGGGCGGACTACCTGCATTCGCTGGAACTCCTTTCCGAATTCGGGAAGCGCCATCCGGGAATCCCGACCAAATCGGGCGTCATGCTGGGCCTCGGGGAGGAGGACGGCGAGGTTCTGGAAGTGATGAGGGACATGAGAAAACACGGGGTGGAAATGCTCACCCTCGGCCAGTATCTTCAGCCCTCGAAGGGCCATCTTCCGGTTTCCCGTTTCGTTCATCCG
>JAJZRP010000050.1 GCA_021802655.1 Pseudomonadota bacterium | reverse complement strand
TGGTGGAGACGAGGAGGATCGAACTCCCGACCTTCGCATTGCGAACGCGACGCTCTCCCGGCTGAGCTACGTCCCCATCGCGCTTATTCTAAACGTTTTTCTGCGGATTGGAAGCGCGCCTGTAGCTCCACGCCATCATGGCGATTCCCGCCAATACCATCGGCAATGACAGCCACTGCCCCATGGACAGCCCGAGCGCCAGAAGCCCCAGAAAATCGTCGGGTTCGCGAGTGAATTCCACCAGGAACCTGAACGTTCCGTAGCCGATCAAAAAGAGTCCGGAAACCGCCCCCACGGGCCTCGGTTTCCTGGAGAAGAACCACAGTATCAGAAACAGCGTCACGCCTTCCAGAGCGAATTCGTAGAGTTCGGAAGGGTGCCTCGGCTGCATGTCCATCTTCGGGAAGATCATCGCCCAGGGAACGTCCGTGGGGCGGCCCCAGAGCTCCCCGTTGATGAAGTTTCCTATCCTGCCCGCCCCGAGTCCGAGCGGCACCAGGGGGGCGACGAAATCGGTGACGGCGAGCCATTCCCTCCCTGTCCTTTTCGAAAAGAGCCAGATCGCGACGATCACCCCGAGCATCCCGCCGTGGAAGGACATCCCCCCTTCCCAGACATAGAAGATGTGTAGCGGCGCCTGGAGATAGTCGGAAAACTTGTAGAAGAGCACATAACCGAGCCTTCCCCCCAGCACCACGCCGAGAGCGCCGTAAAAGAGCAGATCGTCGAGTTCTTTCACCGTCCAGTCGGATCTTTCTCTGATGCGATGGCGTCCGAGAATCAGGAAAAGCACGAAGCCGACCAGGTACATGATCCCGTACCAGCGTATCGCCAAAGGTCCCAGATGGATCGCGACGGGGTCGAAATCGGGGTGGATCAGCATTGAGATGGCCTCGATTTGGGTTAAAATGGGCAATTATATCTCTTTTAGACTTCAGGGGTTCTCCAATGCCAGCATACCGATCCAGAACGACCACCCACGGCAGGAACATGGCCGGCGCACGCGCCCTTTGGCGCGCCACGGGAATGACGGATCGGGATTTCGACAAGCCGATCATCGCGGTCGCCAATTCCTTCACCCAGTTCGTCCCGGGGCATGTCCACCTCAAGGACCTGGGACAGCTGGTCTGCAGGGAGATCGAAAAGGCGGGCGGGGTCGCCAAGGAATTCGACACCATCGCCATTGACGACGGCATCGCCATGGGCCACTCCGGCATGCTCTACAGCCTGCCTTCGCGCGAACTGATCGCGGATTCCGTGGAATACATGGTGAACGCCCACTGCGCCGATGCGCTCGTCTGCATCTCGAATTGCGACAAGATCACCCCCGGCATGCTGATGGCCGCCCTGCGGCTCAACATTCCCACGGTATTCGTCTCGGGCGGGCCGATGGAAGCGGGCAAGGCCGTCATCCGCGGCAGGGAACTGCACCTCGATCTGGTCGATGCCATGGTTGCCGCCGCCGACAGCAAAGTCACCGACGAGGAGACCATGCAGCTCGAAAGAAGCGCCTGCCCGACCTGCGGCTCCTGCTCCGGGATGTTCACCGCCAATTCGATGAACTGCCTCACCGAAGCGCTCGGCCTCTCCCTTCCCGGAAACGGCTCCCTGCTTGCCACCCATGCCGACAGGAAGGGACTTTTCCTGGAAGCGGGAAGGCTGATCGTCGAGCTCGCCAGGCGCTGGTACGAAAAGGACGATGCTTCGGTGCTGCCGAGATCGATCGCGAATTTCGAAGCTTTCGAGAACGCGATTGCGCTCGACATCGCCATGGGCGGCTCGACCAACACCGTGCTGCACCTCCTTGCCGCGGCGGAAGAAGCGAAGGTGAATTTCACCATGAAGGACATCGACAGGATGTCGCGCAAGATCCCCAACCTGTGCAAGGTGGCGCCCGCCGTGCAGCATTACCACATGGAAGACGTGCACCGCGCAGGCGGGGTCGTCGCCATACTCGGGGAACTCGACAGGGGCGGACTGCTCCATCGCGACACCCTCACCGTGCACAGCGGAAGCCTCGGGGAGGCGCTGGAAAAATGGGACGTGAAGCGGACCGAAAAATCCCATGCATTCTACAGGGCGGCTCCAGGCGGAATTCCCACCACCCTGGCATTCAGCCAGGACGAGCGCTTCAATGAACTCGATCTCGACCGGACCTCAGGCTGCATCCGCGACATCCGGCACGCCTACAGCAAGGATGGCGGGCTTGCGGTGCTGCACGGCAACATCGCCCTCGACGGCTGCATCGTCAAAACCGCGGGAGTGGACGAGAGCATCCTCAAATTCAGGGGCAGGGCGCGCGTTTTCGAAAGCCAGGACGCGGCGGTGGAGGCGATCCTGGCCGACAGGATCGAAGCCGGGGACGTGGTCGTGATCCGCTACGAAGGGCCGAAAGGCGGGCCCGGCATGCAGGAAATGCTCTACCCCACCAGCTACCTCAAATCCAAGGGGCTGGGAAAGCTCTGCGCACTCCTCACCGACGGACGCTTCTCCGGAGGCACTTCCGGGCTCTCGATAGGCCATGTTTCCCCGGAAGCCGCAGAAGGCGGGGCGATAGGATTGATCGTGGAAGGGGATACCATCAGCATAGACATCCCGGACAGGCGCCTCGACCTGGAAATATCGGACGAAGTTCTCGAATCGCGCAGGAAAAACATGGAGCAAAAGGGCAGGAGCGCCTGGAAGCCCGTCAGCCGGAACAGGACCGTCTCCCCCGCCCTCAGGGCCTATGCCGCCATGACGACCAGCGCATCTCGCGGAGCGGTCAGGGACGTCTCGCAAATCGAAAAGTGAGAAAAATTCGAGGCCCCCTGTCAACGCATGATCCGGGAGCGGCGTTTAGGGTTGACAATCCGGCGATTTTGTAAGAATCTTCCGGTGTCCTGGCCGATTGACGCAAGCATTCGCATTGGCATAGGATTTTTTCCCAACCAACAATTTCATAGCAAGGAGGATTTACAGTGAGGAAATCATTGAAGCTTGTAGCAGCTGCCGCCGGGTTGATGGCTTTTTCCGCAACGGCGAGCGCCTTTTCGACCGGCCCCTGCAAGGCATGCCATGCACTTGATCATGATGTTGTAGGACCCGCATGGGACAGAGTTGCAAAGGCATATGGCAGCGAGGAAGCACTGGCCAAGGTTTTCAAGTCCGGCTTCAAAGTGGAAGACCGCAAGATCGCCTCTTCCGAGCCCAAGTTCAAGGCTCAGGCAAGCACCATGACCGGAATGTATAACAACTACATCAAGGGGCACGAAGACGATGCGGCAAAAGCGCTTTTTGCTGCGGTTAAGTCAGGAAAGATGTAAGGCACTTTAGTGCTGGCAGTTGTCAGAGGCGGCCCGCTGGGCCGCCTTTTTAATTGCGGCAGTCGCAGCAGCATCGGGACTGTATCGAAAAATCGGCCTTGCGCCGGATTTTTCTTTGGATCTTCCATGAAAATTTCGCTCGCCATGATGTTGGCTGCTGTCCTCCTGAGCGCAGGATGCAGCCGCCCCGCAGCACAGAAGCAATCCGCCTCTCCCGAAATCAGGCAGGGGCTGGAACTCGCCGAAAAAAGCCAGTGCCTTTCCTGCCATGCGCTGGATCACAAGGTGATCGGACCGGCATGGAACGACGTCTCGGCCCGGTACAATCAGTACATCCGCTCCGGCAAAACGAGCGAACAGGAAGTGGAACGAATGCTCGAGAACAAGATCGCCATGGGCGGAAAAGGCAACTGGATCTGGGTCACGGGAGGGATGTCGATGCCGCCGAACGCCCCCCGCGTATCCGCGGAAAACATACGAAAACTCACCCATTTCATTCTCTCCCTCAGGAAGGGATGAAAATTGACAAGTTCGCAGCATCTCACTGATAATCCTCGATCTGTAACACGACAATCCGCCCGATGACCATTTCCCGACCACTTCTCTTCGCAATGGCTGCAATATTGCTGGCCAGTTGCGCAAAGCAGAAGCCCGGCTCCGAATTCGTCGTCAAGATCGGGTCCGTGGCCCCCCTGACCGGCCCGCAATCCCACCTCGGCAAGGACAACGACAACGGAGTGCGCCTCGCCGCAGAAGAGATCAATGCATCCGGCCTCGTGATCGGGGGCAAAAAAACGAGAATCGAAGTTCTGAGCGAGGACGACCAGGCCGACCCCAGGACGGCCACCATCGTGGCGCAGAAGCTGGTCGACGAGGGCGTGAACGGCGTCGTCGGCCACTTCAATTCGGGAACCTCGATTCCTGCATCCAGGATCTACAGCGATGCGGGAATCCCCCAGATATCTCCTTCGGCGACGGCGACGACCTATACCGGACAGGGCTTCGAAACCACCTTCAGGGTGGTCACGAACGACAGGCAGCAGGGCGAAGCGCTTGCGAAATTCGCCGTGGGCACCCTGCATGCCAGGACCATCGCCATCATCGACGACAGGACGGCCTACGGCCAGGGCATCGCGGACGAATTCGAAAAGGATGCGAAGGCAGAAGGCGCCGCCCTCGTCGCGCACGAATTCACCAGCGACCATGCCACGGACTTCACTGCGATCCTGACTTCCATCAAGGGAAAAAATCCCGACCTGATCTTCTATGGCGGGATGGATGCCCAGGCAGGTCCGATGATGAAGCAGATGAGGAATCTGGGCATGAAAATGGCATTCCTGGGCGCTGACGGGTCCAAGAGCCCGGAATTCATCAAGCTCGCAGGCGCATCTGCAGAAGGCGCCTACGCCTCGGCACCCGGACTGCCGCTCGACAAGATGCCAGGGGGGAAAGCTTTCGTCGAAAGATTCACCGCGAAATACGGCAAGATCCAGCTCTATTCCCCCTATTCGTTCGATGCCACCATGGCGCTGGTCAACGCGATGAAGCAGGCCGGCTCCACCGATCCCTCCCGGTATCTTCCGGCCCTGTCCAAAATAAAAATGGATGGCGTGACCGGGCCGATCAGCTTCGACAGCAAGGGCGACATCATGCACGGTGCCGTCACCCTGTACCAGGTCAGAAACGGCAGTTGGATCGCCCTTCCCTAACCGGCTCATGGATACTTTTCTTCAGCAACTCATCAACGGCATCGTCCTCGGCAGCATCTATTCGCTCGTCGCACTCGGCTACACCCTGGTCTACGGCATCATGGGGCTGATCAATTTCGCCCACGGCGACATCGTCATGGTGGGAGCGATGGTCACCCTCACGGTAACGCGCCTTCTCGCGAATAGCGGCCTGCCAGGGCCGCTCATTCTCGGCATCGGCGTGCTGACAGCGATTCCCGCCTGCATGGCAGTCGGTTATCTGGTCGAGCGGATCGCCTACCGTCCATTGCGCAATGCGCCGAGGCTCGCTCCATTGATCACTGCGATCGGCGTCTCGATACTGCTGCAAAATCTCGCGATGATGCTCTGGGGAAGGGAATATCTCTCCTTCCCGCAGATCCTTCCGGCACAGACCATGGCCGTCGGAGGCGCTTCGATCAGCACCATTCAGCTCGTCATCGTCGCCTCATCATGCATCATGATGGCGGGCCTTTCCTGGCTCATCCGGAAAACCAGGCTGGGCAATGCCATGCGCGCAACCGCCCAGAACCCCGAAGTCGCGACCCTCATGGGCGTCAACGTCAACACCATCATCTCGATCACGTTCGTTCTCGGTTCAGCTCTGGCTGCAACGGCGGGTATGATGGTGAGCGCATACTACGGGATCGCTCATTATGACATGGGCTTCATCCTCGGATTGAAGGCATTCACCGCGGCGGTTCTGGGGGGGATCGGCAACATCGAGGGGGCGATGCTGGGCGGACTGCTGCTGGGAGTCATCGAAAGCATGGGAGCGGGCTACCTCGGCACCCTCACTGGCGGCATCATGGGAAGCAATTACCAGGATGTTTTCGCCTTCTTCGTGCTGATCCTGGTCCTGGTATTCCGCCCTTCCGGACTCCTCGGGGAGCGCGTGGGAGAGCGTCCATGAAAAAAGCCCTGAAACGGGGCCTGTATGCCGTACTCCTCGCACTCCTTCCCTTTGCGACCGGGATGGCTTTCGGCAAGACATGGGTGCGCATTCTCGATTTCGCCCTCCTTTACGTCATGCTCGCCCTCGGTCTCAACATCGTGGTCGGCTTCGCGGGGCTGCTCGATCTCGGCTATGTCGCCTTTTTCGCCGTGGGCGCCTATTGCTATGCGCTGCTCGCCTCCCCGCATTTCGGCCTGCATCTTCCGTTCTGGCTGATCCTGCCGATCGGCGCATTCGCAGCCGGCATTTTCGGCATGCTGCTCGGCGCGCCAACCCTGCGCCTCAGAGGGGATTATCTCGCCATCGTGACCCTGGGCTTCGGCGAAATCATCCGGATCTTCCTGAACAACCTGGACACCCCGTACAACATCACGGGCGGCCCTCAGGGGATAGACATGATCGACCCGATCAGGCTAGGTTCGTTTTCCCTGAACCAGCCGACCAGCCACACCGTCTACAGCTACTATTTCCTTTTTCTGTTCTTCGCCCTGGCAACCGCATTCGTTTCGATGCGATTGCAGCATTCCAGGATAGGACGGGCCTGGGCTGCGATCAGGGAAGACGAAATCGCGGCGGAAGCCATGGGAATCAACACCCGGAATGTCAAGCTGCTGGCTTTCGCCATGGGCGCGAGCTTCGGGGGACTCTCCGGCGGATTGTTCGCCGGCTTCGAGGGCTTCGTGAGCCCGGAGAGCTTCACCCTGATGGAATCGATCATGATCCTGAGCATGGTCGTCCTGGGCGGAATGGGCCACATCCGGGGCGTCATCTTCGGCGCCGTCCTGCTCTCGATCCTGCCCGAAGCGCTGCGCTATGTCGGGCCTATCGAGCAATCCCTGTTCGGGAAAATTGTCGTCGACCCGTCCAGCCTCAGGATGCTCCTCTTCGGCCTTGCGCTGATCCTGGTGATGCTGCTCCGCCCGGCAGGGCTCTGGCCCTCCCCCGCCAGAAAAAGGGAGCTCCTCGCCCACGGCGAGACCGCAAAACACGAGAACACCAACATCTATGATGCAGGACGCTAAGCTGCTCGAAGTACAAAACATCGGCAAGACCTTCGGCGGCCTTGCCGCCCTGTCCGGCGTCTCCCTCAGCATAAACAGGGGCGAAATCTACGCCCTGATCGGACCGAACGGCGCGGGTAAAACCACGCTTTTCAACGTGCTCACCGGAATCTACAAACCCGACTCGGGCAATTTCAGGCTGGAAGGCGTGGAAATGGCCGGAAAGAAACCCAGCGAAATGGCAAAGTCGGGCATTGCGAGAACCTTCCAGAACATCCGCCTCTTTTCCAACATGAGCGTCATCGAGAACGTCATGGTGGGCAGGCATTGCAGAACCCGTGGGGGTGTCCTGGGCGCCATTTTGGGAAGTTCGAGAACCCGCGCCGAAGAAAAATCCATTTCCGAAAAAGCGAGGCATCTTCTCGATTACGTGGGACTCGCCAGGCATGCCCACATGCTTGCCAGGAATCTGAGCTACGGGGACCAGAGAAGACTCGAAATCGCCCGGGCGCTCGCCACCGAACCGAAGCTTCTGGCGCTGGATGAACCTGCAGCAGGCATGAACCCTCTTGAAACCGACTCCCTCAAAAGCCTGCTCGAAACCATAAGGCGCGACGGCATCACCCTCCTTTTGATCGAGCACGACGTCAAACTGGTGATGGGCATCTGCGACAGGCTCGCCGTGCTCAATTTCGGGAAAAAAATCGCCGAAGGAGAACCCTCCCAGGTCGGCAGCAATCCCCTCGTCATCGAAGCCTACCTGGGGGTGTCGTGAATCTCCTCGAAATCAGCGACCTTCACGTTTCCTACGACGGCATCAAGGCCGTCAAGGGCATCGATCTTCATCTCGAAAAAGGCGAAATCGTCACGCTCGTGGGCAGCAACGGTGCTGGGAAAAGCACGACGCTGAAAGCCATATGCGGCATCACCCCCGTCCAGTCCGGAAAAATCCTGTTCGAAGGCAGGAACCTTCGCTCGATTCCCCCTCACCTGCTCGTCAAACAGGGCATCGTGCTGGTGCCGGAAGGGCGCGGATTGTTCGGCCGCTCCAGCGTCGAAGAAAATCTGAAAATGGGCGCCTACTCCAGAGGCGACTCCGAAATCGCGGGGGACCTCGAAAAAGTCTACACTCTGTTTCCGAGGCTTCTGGAGCGGAGAATTCAGGCTGCCGGAACCCTCTCCGGCGGCGAACAGCAGATGGTGAGCCTCGGGCGCGCACTCATGAGCAGGCCCAGGCTGCTTTTCCTGGACGAGCCCTCCATGGGACTTGCGCCCATCATGGTTCGCAAGATTTTCGAAGTCATCCAGACCATTGCTTCAAGCGGCATGACGGTGCTGCTTGTCGAACAGAATGCCAGGATGGCGCTTTCCATGAGCCAGAGGGGATATGTCATGGAAAGCGGAAAAATCACGCTATCCGGTGCCTCGTCATCACTGCTCGAAAACCCTCAGGTGAGGGCCGCCTATCTCGGTCAATAAATCCTTGCGTATTTTTCCGCAATTGGATAGACTCGTATCCTGTAGTTCAGAGCAAGAAGCTTCATCAATCTTGGGGAGAAGTGACCATGGAAAATTTTGTTCCGGTAGTAGTCTTCGTGATCGGGATCGTCCTGTCTTGGAGCCTTGGCGGCATGGGCATCGAAAGGATCATCGAAGGTCAGAAAAACAACCAGAAGTAAGCTGAATCGTTTCCGACAAAAAACCCGGGTTCGCCGGGTTTTTTGTTTTCACCGTCCATTCCCATGCAAAACGATCAAGATTCGAAGAAACTCATCAAGTTCTTCCTGATGTCTGCAATTTCATTCGCGATAGGCACGATCCACGGTACGCTTCAGGTATTGCCGCCGATCAGGGCATGGCTCGACTCCATAGGCAGCCCCTACGGCGGGCCGGGGCACATGATCGACCCGCTCGCCCATGCGCATATCAATCTGGTGGGGGGACTCGTGATGCTGGGCATGGGCGTAACCTACTACATGCTGCCGATACTGAGCGGAAGAAACATCTATTCGTGGCGCCTCGTCAACCTCACCTTCTGGTTCACTGCGCTGGGCGTGCTCGGCTTCTATTTCTCGCAGGTCGGATTCGGCATCAGGGAAGGCTTCCTTTTTCTCAACCATCCCGATCAGATTCCGGCAGTGCACCATTATTACGGCATCATCATCAGCATCTCGGCTTCCACCATGGCGCTGGGATTCTGCATCTATCTCGCCAACATCCTCATGACCCTGAAGCAGCCATCCTGATCGGGAAATAAAGGGTTTCCTTCCTGCCGCCCTGTTCTATCCTCACCTGAAGATTGGCTCGCCCCGGACCGAGGTTGGCTGCACCATGATAGACACCCAGATCCCCGTCAGGGAAAGCCTGCTTCCAGGGTTCAGAATCGCTCATCCTGAGCGAAACGACGAGTCCATGCACCCCCTTGCCGTGCTTTCCGCTCACCTCGACCATCACCTCATTCATTCCTGTTCTGGGCGGGCTGGGCTGGGTTTCTATCCTGACCTCGAATCCCTCCCATTTCTGGGGGATGGCATCGGGTTGCCCCGAACAGCCGGAAAGAAGGACGAGCAGGACGAAGAGCTGCTTCATTCGGCCCTGCCATGGCTCTTGAGATAATCGAGCAATGGCCTCAAATCCCTTTCCGGAATGGCGCCGAATCCCTTGGTAACGCGCCAGTTCTGCATGCGTTCGACCACCCCCGCCCACTCTCTCGCCGTATGGCTGGACGGAGACGGCGCGCCATGGCATTCCGTGCAATACCCCGTAACAAGCGCAGCCCCAGGGGAGCCCTGATCGGGCAGTTCTGCAGCCGACACCTGCGGCTTCTGCGAGCATCCTGCCATGAGCAATGCAAGCGCGCAGGCGGCGCACCAGTCAATTATTATGCTTCTCTTCATCCTGCTTCTCCGAACTTTCCCCATCGGGGTCGTCGTTGGGCGGCCCCTGATGATTGACCATGAAATAGACGAAGGCGATGCCTACCGCAATATAGACCAGAGCAACTGCAAATCCCCAGTCCAGCCAGTGCGGATTGGCTCCGGGCCTGTTTCCCCAGAAAGGAAAGCTCAACCCGACCGCAACCAGAAGGACAGCCGCCATGACTGCGACGAACCAGTACGGGACGCTCCTTTGCGACTTCGGAATATATTCGGTCAGTTCCCAATCTTCCATCCCGCGTTTTCTCAGCCTCTCCTCGTTCGAGGCATAGCCGAAATGGTCATCCGGCGTCTCGCCCCACTCGGAACTCACGGGCGACAGGACTTTCTTCCCGCTTTCCTCTTCATTTCCGACTTTCTCTTCATCGCTCATTTCATACCTCGCATGGATAGATGTTCGAACCTGAAGCGCCCTTTCCAGCCCGCTGAAGAATCCGCTTCGATGACGACGGCATGCAGTCCTTTGGGCAAATCGGGATCGATGTGCAGCGTGATCTTTTTGCGTTTCGCAGCATCCAGATCGAAGTGGTCGGCATCCAGGCGGTAGCTTCCTGCAGGAAGCCCGGCGACATGCAGACTCATTTCGGCAGGCTTGTAAAGCTTGTTGGCAACTTCGATCTGGTAATCCTGGCCGCTGCTGTCATACCTGTCCACGGAAAGGTTGAAAGGGGAATAGCTGTAGAGTCCCCATACGAACATCGACAATCCCAGCAACGTGATGGGGCCGGTCCAGTTGACCCTGGAAACCAGGGAACCGACGTTGTCGCGGAAAGAGCTCCCTCTGGATCCCGCTCTCTCCCCGATCTCGAATCGCAGCAGCCCTTTCACGCCTTCCTTCGCATGCAGCCTGTCGCAGGCATTGATGCACTCGCCGCAATTGATGCAGCTGTCGTAAAGCTCCGTTTTTCTCGGATCGATGTCGATGAAGCAGGCAGTGACGCAATAATTGCACTTGGCGCATTCGGACGAACGGCTTTCGTCATAAAGAACATGCAGCGTCTGCTTTGTCTTGAAGGAATGCTGCCATACCCTGTAGATGCAGGAAAAGCGGCACCAGAAATGACGGATCACCGAAATGTCGAGCAGGAGGATCACGACGCAGACGAAATAGATGTAGTGCAGCGATTTCGCCAGATGCTCGTCGTGGCTGAAGGTGATGAAGGACCAGACCACCTGGGGAGGATAGAAATAGAACAGGGGGATGATCCCGAAGAACATCGCTGCGAGAAGGAAGGAAACGCCGAGAATCGCCCAGTTGAGCGCCTTTTTCTTGGAAGCCGCGACGATCGGGGCCTCGCCTTCCAGGCTCACATTGGCGCGCTTGCCGAGCAGCTTGTGGGTCATGTGATTCGCCCATTCCGCCATGGTGTTCTGCGGGCAGGCCCAGCCGCAGAAAACCGTGCCTGCGACGGAATAGAGCATGACCGCGCCGGTGGCGATCATGATCCAGAGGCCTGTCATCAGGAAGAAATCCGAGAACCATATCTGCCGGTTGAGCACCACGAATGCGCCGGCAACGGGATCGATGCGAAACAGGCCGCTCGCCGGAATCAGTATCGCCAGAACGAGGATGCCGGCCTGGACTGCCCTGCGTGCAAAATGCAGCTTGAATCCGGGTTTTGCAGTCCCGATCACCTTGACCGGGATTTTCGAAATGGCATTGCTCAAGGTCGGGCTTCCTTGTCCAGGGGCGATATGGCGAGCAGCCTCGAACGATAGAATCGTCCTTCTTCCCTGTTGCCCGCGGCATTTTCGAGCCGCATCATTTCCCGAAGCGCATCGACATCGTCCGGATAAACTTCGAGTACCTTCTGCAGCGCCATTTTCCTGTCCATACCGTGTTCGATTGCCTGAGGCAGAGAATCCATCATACTATCAGCCAGCGTGGATGCGATCCAGCGATCTTTGGGGTTAGCCTGATAGGCGTATCGCTTCAGCTTCAATGCCGTCATGTCGTCACCCTGCAGGAAGGTGATCCAGCTTCTCGCCGCAAGCTCGCTGCCGATATAGGCGCGCTCGAAAGACTGGCTATCCGCCGCACCGACTCCGAAGGTCTTTTCGGCTTCCCTGACGGACGGCCTTCTCCCGAGCAATGTCCCGAGCACGCGGGACATGTCTATTTCGCCGTCGAAACGCGCTCTCGGCAGGCTGAATTCGATGTAGGGCGACCATTCATCCTGAACCGGGCCGGAATCCGTCCTGATCGGCCCCCAGTAGCGCCCCATCCATGTCCAAAGCCCTTCTCCCCCCGTGGCAGCAGCCCTTTCCGGCTCATCCAGTTTGACGAGATTCGCTTCCATTTCGTCAATGTTCGCAAGCCTGCCTTTGGGCCCCACCAGGGCAAGATGCATGCCGTCCACGAAGAGCACGGCATTGGGATAAACTTCCTCGAAGCTCCTCAATACCGCATCCAGCGATTCGGGATCGAACTGGTTGAGCGCTAGCCACTGCACGAATATCCCGTTTTCCGTCAGGCGGATTCTCGCATGTTCGAACTGCTGCCTTGAGAGCAATGCGCCGACCCCCGTCAGATCGGGATGGAACAGGTCGCCCACGATCACATCGTATTGCCGGGTCGTTGCCGTCAGGAAATGCCTGGCATCGTCCCGGTGCACTTCCATGTCCTTCATGACATTTTGATTCGATCCGGAAAACCAGGTTCCAGCAGCGCGGATCGCACCTTCGGAAAGTTCGACCGCCGTCCTTTTCATGCCCGGATAGGATAGCGATCCCGCAGCCGATATGCCCGTCCCCAGCCCCAGGAAAAGAATGGAATGCGCCCCGGGAC
>JAJZRP010000049.1 GCA_021802655.1 Pseudomonadota bacterium | reverse complement strand
CCCCCTCCATACGGTTCGTCTCCTGGAATCCCATCCTGAAAGTGAAGCTTCATGTTCGATTTCGTCGATAGAAACAAGAAAGTTGTCCAGATCATCCTCGGGCTCGTTATTCTGACATTCATGTTCTGGGGCATCCAGTCCTATCGAAGCGGCGGGGCGAACAATGTCGCCAGCGTGAACGGGAAAAGCATCGGGGCGGCGGAATTCGACAATGCGCTCAAACAGCAGCAGGAAAGAGTGAGGGAATCTCTCGGAAACAACGCGGATCCCGCTCTGTTCGACAGTCCCGGCTTCAAGCTCGCCGTGCTCGAACGCATGGTCCAGCAAAAGCTGTTTTTGAACGAGGCGGATCAGGCCGGGATCGCCGTCACCGATGCACAGCTGGTAGCTGCGATTCAGGGCATACCCGCGTTCCAGAAGGACGGTGCTTTCTCCGACGAGAAGTATCAGGCGCTTTTGCGCAGCCAGGGATTGACTCCTGTGCGCTTCGAGTCTGAAGTGAGGCAGGATCTTGCGCGCCAGCAATTGCTCGGTGTCGTGGCCGAGAACGGTTTCGTCGCCAATGCCGCGGCGACGCAGTTCCTGAAAATCATCAACCAGCAGCGCGTGGTGAGTCAGGCACTTTTCACGCCGAATCAATATCTTTCGCAGCAGCAGGTCGATCCCGGCGAGATCGGCAAGTACTACCAGAGCCACCTCGACGAATTCAAGGTGCCCGAACAGGTCAAGGTCGATTATCTGGTGTTCTCCCCGGATGCGCTGCAGTCTCAGATCCAGGTGAGCGATGCGGAAGCGAAGCAGTATTTTGACTCGCATGCTGCGGAATTCGCGGTTCCCGAGGAGCGCGATGCCAGCCATATCCTGATCACGGTTGCCAGGGATGCGCCGCAAGACCAGGTTCAAGCGGCGAAGGCGAAAGCCGAAAAAATTCTGGAAGAGTTGAAAAAATCGCCAGGCAGGTTCGCAGAGCTGGCAAAACAGTATTCCCAGGATCCGGGTTCTGCCTCGAACGGGGGCGATCTCGGTTTCTTCAAGCGCGGCATGATGGTCAAATCCTTTGACGACGCCGTCTTTTCGATGAAACCTGGCGAGATCAGCGATCCCGTTCGCTCCGATTTCGGTTTCCACATCATCAGGCTCGATGCGATCAAGCCCGGCAAGACCCGGTCTTTTTCCGATGCTCGCGACGAGATCGTTCAGGAAATCAGGAAGCAGGAGGCCGGCAAGAAATTCAGCGAAAGCGCGGACAGCTTCAGCAACATGGTTTACGAGCAGAGCGCGAGCCTCAAGGCGGCAGCGGATGCTTTCAAGCTCACCGTCCAGACAAGCGGATGGATGGACGAGTCGGGCGCAAATGCCCCTTTTCCTGTGAACAAGAAATTGCTCCGGGAGATTTTCTCGGTTGATGCCACGAAAAAGAAAAGAAATACCGAGGCGATCGAGGTTTCCCCCAATGTGCTGGTTTCGGCCCGCGTGGTCGACATGAAGCCTGCCTTTACGCGTCCGCTTGGCGACGTCAGCGCAGACATCGGGAGCAAGCTGCTTCAGCAGAAGGCGAACGACATGGCTCTGCAGCAGGGAAAGGCGAAGCTTGCGCAATTGCAGTCCGGCAAGGATGCGGGCATTGCCTGGCAGACGGAAGTCAACGTGAGCCGCCGCGATTCCCAGGGCTTGAGCGGGGATGTCATGGCCGCAGTCTTCAAGGCCGATGTCTCGAAATTGCCGGCCTATGTCGGAGTGGAAAGCCCCCAGGGCTACAGCATAGTGAAAATATCCAGGCTGGTCGATGCGCCGGAGCCTTCCAGGTCCCAGCTCATGGCCGCGGCAGGCCAGATGAACCAGGCGCTTTCCCAGGAAGAGCTGTCCGATTATTACATGGGTCTGAAAGCCCGCGCCAAGATCGCGGTGAATCGCCAGCTCATTTCCGCGAAACCGGCGGAATAGGGCCTAGCCCATTCCGCCTATGGTGGTGTTGAAGCCGGCGTCGACATAGGTGATTTCGCCGGTGATCCCCGAGGCGAGATTGCTGAGCAGGAAAGCCGATGCGTTTCCGACTTCCTCGATGGTGACGTTGCGCCGCAACGGCGCATTCTGCTCGACGAAATCCAGAATCTTCCCGAATCCCTCGATCCCGCTGGCGGCCAGCGTCCTGATGGGGCCTGCTGAAACCGCGTTGACCCGGATTCCCCTCCCGCCCAGGCTTTGGGCGAGATAGCGCACGTTCGCTTCCAGGCTCGCCTTGGCCAGCCCCATCATGTTGTAATTGGGCACCGATTTCTCGGCGCCGAGGTAGGAAAGGGTCAGCAGTGCGGCGTTTTCCGTCAGAAGGGGAAGAGCGGCTTTTGCAAGCGCAGCGAAGCTGTAGGAACTGACATCGTGCGCGATCCTGAAGGCTTCCTTCGACAGACCTTCCAGGAAGTCGCCCGAAAGCGCTTCCTTGGGCGCGAAAGCGACGGAATGGACCAGGCCGTCGAATTTGGGCCAGTGTCTGCCCAGTTCCGAAAAAAGGGTGGCGATTTCCTCATCGCTCGACACGTCGCAGGGAAGGACAAGCTGGCTATCGAATTCACTCGCAAGCTTCTGGACGCGCTCCATGACCCTTTCGTTCTGGTAGGTGAATGCGAGCTCTGCGCCCTGTTCCTTGCAGGATTTGGCGATGCCGTACGCGATCGAGCGGTTGCTCAGGAGCCCGGTGATCAGGATGCGTCTGCCTTCTAGAAATCCCATGTTTTCTCCCTGTTTGATGGATCGGCGAATTATAGCATGGGTGGTGGCGGGACCATCGAATGGGCTAAACTGTGCGCTATGCGAAACTGGTTCGTCATTTTCACCGTACTCTGCATCGCCGGCTGCGGCAGCACCTGGAACGATCCCTATCCGGCATCCGACAGGGACAAATCGATCCTCTATCTCGCCTTCACGGAGCGTCCCAGGCATCTCGATCCGGCGAGATCCTACAGCGAGGACGAGGCATCAATCAATGCCCAGATTTACGAGCCTCCGCTGCAGTACCACTACCTGAAGCGTCCCTATACCCTCGTTCCCCTGACCGCGGCGGCAGTGCCTCGCCCGAAATATTACGATGCGCAGAATCGCCTTTTGCCGCAGGATGCCGACGCCAAATCCATCGCCTACAGCCTCTACGAAATCAGGTTGAAACCGGGCATCCATTACCAGCCCCATCCGGCATTCGCTCGCGACGAGAATGGGAAATTGCTTTACCAGAACCTGACCCGTAAAGACCTCGAGTCCATCGACGATCTTGCCGATTTCAGGAAGACCGGAACCAGGGAACTGCTTGCCTCGGATTACGTCTACGAGATCAAGCGCCTTGCCGATCCCCGCATCCAGTCGCCGATTGCCGGACTGATGAGCGAATACATCCTGGGTTTCAGGGAGTTTTCGCAAAGGCTGCAAAAGGATCCGGCTGCTGACTTGTCGAAATGCGAGATGTCCGGGGTCGAGGCCAGGGACCGCTATACCTACACGATCAAGGTCAGGGGTAAATATCCCCAGTTCGTCTACTGGCTGGCAATGTCATTCTTTGCACCCCTCCCGCCCGAAGTCGACCATTTCTATTCCCAGCCGGGTATGGCCGGGAAAAACCTGGTGCTCGACTGGCATCCCGTCGGAACAGGTCCCTACATGCTGACCGAAAACAATCCGAACAGCAGGATGGTGTTGATGCGAAACCCGAATTTCCACAGCGAAACCTATCCTTCAAGCGGCATGCCCGGGGACGAAGCGGTATTGAAGGATGCGGGGAAAACCCTGCCCTTCATCGACCAGGTGGTTTTTTCTCGGGAGAAGGAAAGCATTCCCTACTGGAACAAATTCTTGCAGGGTTATTACGACGTTTCCGGCATCACTTCCGACAATTTCGACCAGGCGATCACGATGTCGGTGCAGGGAGAAGCCCAGGTATCGAAAGACATGGCGAAGCAGGGCATAGAATTGAAAACTTCGGTTGCCCCGTCGATACGCTATATGGCTTTCAACATGCTCGATCCCGTGGTCGGGGGAAATAGCCGCCGGGCTCGCCTCTTGCGGCAGGCCGTTTCGATCGCGCTGGATTTCGAGGAGAATATCTCGATTTTTGCCAACGGGCGCGGAATTCCCGCACAGGGGCCGCTGCCCCCCGGGATTTTCGGCTACCATTCCGGACGGGACGGCATCAATCCGGTCGTTTACGACTGGGCTGACGGAGAGGCGAAACGAAAATCGATCATGGAGGCGAAAAAGCTCCTGGCCGATGCGGGTTATCCCGACGGGCGCGACTCCGAAACGGGCAAGCCCCTCGTGCTTTATCTCGATTCGACGGGAAGGGGGGCGGACGACAAGACCCGCTTCGATTGGTACAGGAAGGAGTTTGCCAGGATCAACATCCAGCTCGAAGTCAGGGCGACCGATTACAACCGTTTCCAGGAAAAAATCAGGAAGGGATCTGCCCAGATATTCACCTGGGGATGGAATGCGGACTATCCCGATCCCGAGAATTTCCTGTTCCTGCTTTACGGCCCGCAGGGGAAGGTGAAATATGGCGGTGAGAATTCGGCGAATTACGACAATCCCGAATACGACAGGCTGTTCGAGAAGATGAAGAACATGGAAAATTCCCCCGAGAGGCAGGCCATCATAGACAGGATGGTCGCCATTCTCAGGGAGGATTCGCCCTGGATGTGGGGCTTCTATCCCAAGGATTACCAGTTGAACCATGTCTGGCTCTCCAACCTCAAACCCAACCAGATGGCGAGGAACAACGTCAAGTATCTGCGCATCGACGCAAAATTGAGGGGCAGGATGCGGCGAGAATGGAACCGGCCGGTGCTGTGGCCCCTTGCATTCGCCATCATGGGCCTCGGGCTGATCGTTGTGCCTGCGCTGAGATACTATCGCAGGCGCGAGGAAGGGCGCGCAAAATGATCGCCTACCTGATCAGAAGGCTGCTTTACGCCGTGCCGATACTGGTCGGCGTCAATCTGCTCACCTTCGCGCTGTTTTTCGTGGTCAACACGCCTGACGACATGGCGAGGATCCAGCTCGGCATCAAGCGGGTGACGCCGGATGCCATCCACAACTGGAAAGTCGCGCACGGCTACGACAAGCCCCTGTTTTTCAATCCGGGAGAATCGGGCTCCAACTTCTTCACCGATACCATATTTTTCGAGAAATCCGTTCCCATGTTCCGTTTCGAATTCGGGCGCTCGGACGACGGAAGGGATATCGCGCAGGAAATCGAAAGCCGTGCGGGCCCCAGCCTCGAGATCGCCTTGCCGGTATTTCTCATCGGCATGATGACGAATGTCAGCTTTGCACTGATGATGGCCTTTTTCAGGGCGACCCTGGTGGATGTCTGGGGCGTGGTGATGTGCGTCGCAGCCATGTCGATTTCCGGCCTTTTTTATATCATAGGAGGGCAGTTTCTGGTGGCGAAGCTCTGGCACTGGGTACCGATATCGGGATTCGAAGCGGGAGCTTCTTCCCTGAAATTCGTGATTCTTCCGGTGGTCATAGGGGTTGCGAGCGGCCTCGGCAGCGGGGCGCGATGGTACCGAACCATTTTTCTGGAGGAAATCGGCAGGGATTACGTGAGAACGGCCAAAGCCAAGGGAATTTCGGAGATCAGGGTGCTTTTCCATCATGTGCTCAGGAACGGGCTGATCCCGATCCTGACCGGGGCTGTCGTGGTCATACCCTCGCTCTTCATGGGCAGCCTGATCATGGAATCCTTTTTCGGCATTCCGGGGCTCGGCAGCTATACGCTGGATGCGATCAATTCCCAGGATTTCGCCATCGTGCGTTCCATGGTGTTCATCGGCTCGGTGCTCTACATCATCGGATTGATGCTGACCGACATCTCCTACACCCTGGCCGACCCCAGGATCAGGTTGCAGTGATGGTCGTCATTCTCTGGACAGACGGACTGGTCTTTTTGCTGTCGGGGCTGATTCTCGCCTTCGCGGTTTACGCTTCCCGCCGTCCCCACCTTTCCCTGCCGTGGCGGCGCGTTGGACAAAGCAGGAGCGGGATGATTTCCGCAGTGATCTTGATCTGTTTCGTCTCGATAGGCCTGCTGGATTCGTTCCATTTCAGGCCGCAAATCGCAATCGACAAGGGCAAGCCCATCTATTCCGTGGAAGTGCTGAGCGCATTCGATTTTCTGGTCGAAACCATGCGCAATCACACGGAAAGAACCTATTCCAGCCCATTTTCGGCCTATGCCTTTTCCAGGGAAACGGTGGCAAGCGATGGGGTGCAGAGCAGGATTTACCCCAGGCTCAGATATGGCGGGGCGGATCTGGCGGACCCCGGCAGGGAGCGCATTCCGGATATTCTCAAGCGTTCTCTCGTTGCAGCCCTGGAAGGCATTGGAGTCTGGGCGCTGCTCGCCGCCATCCTCGTTTTCCGGCACTCGGGAGGGAAAAGTTTCCCCGACGCCGCCTCGTCCATTTTCAGAGGGGAAACCGAAATTCCCTGGAATGCCATGCTCGGCACGTTGCTGGCCATTTTCCTGATCGCCTTTCCCGCCTTTGCGTTGAGTTCACATTACCACGTTTTCGGCACCGACAAGGTCGGACAGGACGTGTTTTATCTTGCGCTCAAAAGCATCAGGACCGGACTCGTGATCGGTACCCTGACGACGCTGGTGATGCTGCCTTTCGCGATCTTTCTCGGCATCATGGCGGGCTATCTGGGGGGCTGGCTGGACGATGTTATTCAGTATCTTTATACCATGCTCAATTCGATTCCGGCAGTCCTCCTGATTGCCGCTTCCGTGCTCATGATGCAGGTCTACATCGATGCGCACCCCGCCCTTTTCGAAACCATGGCCGAGCGGGCGGATTTAAGGCTCCTCTTTCTCTGCATGATTCTCGGCATGACGAGCTGGACCGGGCTTTGCCGCCTCCTGCGCGGGGAAGCATTGAAACTCAGGGAAATGGAATACATCCTGGCTGCCCAGGCATTCGGCGTGTCCCGGCTCCGGATCGTGACGCGCCATATTCTGCCGAACGTCATGCATATCGTGCTGATTTCCGTGGTGATGGAATTCTCCTCCCTGGTGCTTGCCGAGGCGGTGCTTTCCTATGTCGGAGTGGGGGTCGATCCTTCGATGATCAGCTTCGGCACCATGATCAATTCAGCCCGTCTCGAGATGGCGCGAGAACCGATGGTGTGGTGGCCCCTGGCGGCAGCCTTCGTTTTCATGTTCGCGATGGTGCTCTCGGCCAATCTCTTCGCCGATGCAGTGCGGGATGCCTTCGATCCCAGAACCAGGGTCGCATCGCGCCGCATCCCGCCGGTAAAGGATGAGGCATGAGTCTGCTCGAACTGGAAAATTTGCGCACTTTCCTGGAGAACAACGGAAACATCGTGCGCGCGGTGGACGGCGTATCCTTTTCCGTCGAGAAGGGAGAAACTTTCGCTCTTCTGGGTGAATCGGGATGCGGCAAGTCCATGACTTCGCTTTCCGTAATGCGCCTCCTGCCGGACGCCGGCAGGATCGTCGACGGCGACATTTTTTTCCAGGGCTCCAGTCTGCTTTCCCTGCCTGAAAAGGGGATGCGCGACATCAGGGGGAAAAAAATAGGCATCATTTTTCAGGAACCTGGATTGAGCCTCAACCCGGTATTGAGGGTAAGAGATCAGATCGGCGAAGTGCTGGACAGGCATGCCCATCTCGACAGGGAGGCGCGAAATAAGCGCATCGTCGAACTGCTCGATCAGGTGGGCATCCCGGATCCGGAGCTTCGCGCCGAGGATTATCCTTTCCAGTTCTCGGGCGGGATGAAGCAGCGCGTGATGATCGCGATGGCGCTCGCTGCGGAGCCCGATGTGCTGATCGCGGACGAGCCCACCACTGCGCTGGACGTGACGATACAGGCGCAGATACTCGAGCTTTTGCGCAGCCTGCAGAAGAAATTGGGAATGGCGATATTGCTCATCACCCACGACCTCGGCGTCGTTTCCGAAATGGCGAGCCGTGTCGCCGTGATGTATGCCGGGGAAATCGTCGAGACCGCTTCCCGCGATGCCTTTTTCGCTCGCCCCGCCCATCCCTATTCGAGAAAGCTGTTCGCCTCCCTCCCCGGAAGGGAGAAAAGGGGAGAAATGCTCGATATGATCAGGGGAGTGGTGCCGCCATTGAGCCGGGAGTTTTCGGGATGCCGTTTCGCAGAGCGCTGCGACCACGCTTTCGACCTTTGCCGGGAAGTCTCGCCAATCTGGCATGATTCTGGCGGCAGCCTGGTGCGCTGCCATCTTTATGCGGATGGGCGGCCCGGCCCGGTCGAAGAGAGGAAGGTTGTCGCGGAGCCTGTGCCCAGGCCCGATATGCCAGGCGAAATTCTGCTTTCGGTAAGGGATTTGAGCGTGCATTTTCCCATCCGCAAGGGATTGTTCAAGCGCGTTGCAGGCCATGTCGCAGCAGTCGACGGCGTTTCCTTCTCGATTGCGGAGGGAAAAACGCTCGCGCTCGTCGGGGAATCGGGCTGCGGCAAGACCACCCTGGGCAAGGCGATACTCCAACTTCTTGCGCCCACATCGGGCAGCGTGAATTATGATGGGAAGGAGATCACGGGTCTCGGCAGGCGGTCATTGAAAAAGGCGAGACAGGGATTGCAGATCATTTTCCAGGATCCCTATGCTTCGCTCAATCCCAGGATGCGTATCCGCGAAATCATGGAGGAAGGGATGCAGGGAATGGGGGCCGGGGACAGGAATGCCCATATCCTCGAGCTGCTCGAAGAAGTCGGCCTTTCGGAGGATGCGCAATACCGCTATCCGCACGAATTCTCGGGGGGGCAGAGGCAGAGGATAGCGATCGCCCGTGCGCTTGCGGTGAACCCCAGGCTCATCGTCTGCGACGAGCCGACCAGCGCCCTCGACGTGTCCGTCCAGGCCCAGATACTGAACCTCCTGAAGCGGCTTCAGGCGGATCACGGCCTTTCCTTCCTGTTCATCACGCACAACATTTCCGTGGTCGAATATCTCGCCCATGAGGTTGCGGTCATGTATCTGGGCAGGATCGTGGAAAAAGGGAGAGCAGAGGATGTTCTGACTGCCCCCGCTCACCCCTACACGCAAGCGCTGCTTGCCGCCGTTCCTTCGATAGCAGGGCGGACTCCTCGGGCAATGGCCCGCTTCGATCTTCCTTCCCCGGCCGATCCGCCTGCCGGCTGCCATTACCATCTGCGCTGCCCGCACAGCATGCCGCAATGCGAAACCCGTTATCCGGAGCCAACTCGGCTCGGAGAATCGCACGAAGTGCGCTGCCATCTTTACGGGAACGATACTGCCGGAACCGGCGATTGAAGCGATGAAACCGAAAGCCTGGATGCTGTTCCTGCTGCTATTTTTCGGGGCAGCGTATGCCGATACGCAATTCGGCTTGAGCGACAGGTTGATCGCCTACGTTGGAAAGAAATACGGTGAGAACGCGAAGCTGCGGGTTCTCGACTGGCAGAAGCTCATCGCAACCGGAAAAAACGCCCCGATTCAGGAGAAGCTGAAGCTGGCCAACGATTTCTTCAATCGGGTCGAATTCGTGTCCGACCTCAGGCATTGGGGGAAGACGGATTACTGGGCAACCCCTGTAGAAATGCTGGCCACGAACGGGGGGGATTGCGAGGATTTCGCCATCGGCAAGTATTTCACCCTGCTGGCAATGGGGGTTCCGGTCGAATCGCTCAGGATCACCTATGTCCGTGCGCTCCGGTCCAATCCCGTCGATCAGGCGCATATGGTGCTGGCCTACTATACTGAACCGGACGCGGACCCCTTGATCCTCGACAATCTGGACAAGGCGATCTGGCCCGCTTCCGAGCGCGACGATCTGGTTCCGGTCTACAGTTTCAATGGCGGAGGGTTGTGGCTCGCCAAGGAAAGGGGAGAAGGGCGCAAGGTGGGCAGGGCCGACAGGATAAGTCTGTGGAACGACCTGATCGCGCGCATGAATGCCGAAGCGACAAAATGAAATCCGGAGGGATTTATGACGCTGAGAATGCAACTCACATTGACGGTCGCGCTGCTTTTTTTGCTGGCGTTTGCCGGGATGTCGGCCATCAGCGTCGACAATGCCCGTCGCTACCTCGCAGAGCAGCTGGCTTCGCACGCCCAGGATACCGCCACCTCCCTCGGACTCTCCCTGTCGCCGCCCATGAAGCGGAACGATTTGCCGACCATGACTTCGATGGTCGACGCGATTTTCGATCGGGGCTATTACAGGGAAATCACGGTCCGCTCCATCCGCGGCGAGACGCTGATCCGCCGGAATCTTGTGGTCAAGGTCGAGGGAGTCCCTGCCTGGTTCGTCAACCTGGTTTCGATCGATACGCCCAGGGAAGAAGCGCTGGTCATGTCCGGATGGCGTCAGGCGGCAGTCGTTGAGGTCAGGAGCCACCCGGGCTATGCCTACCGGCAGTTGTGGCGCAACAGTACGGACGAACTCGCCTGGTTTGCGGTTCTCGCCTCGGTCACCCTGATCCTGGGTTCAATCGCGATGCATTTCATGTTGCGCTCGCTGCGGGCGGTCGAGAAGCAGGCGAATGCGATCAGCGCCAGGGATTACCAGATTCAGGACAGGCTGCCCTGGACGAAAGACCTGAGGCGGGTGGTCGAAGTCATGAACAGGATGTCCGCAAAGGTCAGGCAGAATTTCGAAGAGCAGCAGAAACTTGCCGAAATGCTCCGCGCCGAATCCTATCTCGATCCCGTGACTGGAATCGGGAACAGGCGCCATTTCGATGTGCAGATGGCGAGCCTGATCCATTCCCACGAGGAATTCTACAGCGGAGCGCTTTTTCTGGTCGCGCTCGCCGGCTTCGGCGATTACAACGGGAAGGCAGGTTTCGAAGCCGGGGACACCCTGTTGCGCGATGTCGCCGGCGTCTTGAAAACGATTGCAGAGGGCATGAAGGGAGCGGTTCTTGCACGCTTCCGGGGCGCCAATTTCGTATTTCTTGCGCCCGATGTCGGGTCGATCGATATTGAGAGCATCGCAGACCAATTGATCGAAAAGCTCGGCCCCCTGATCCCTCGGGATCGGCAGTGGAAGGAAGGCGCCCTGCATGTCGGCATCGCCCTGTTCGAAAAGGGAATGAGCGCATCTTCACTGCTTTCCGAGGTCGACATGGCCTTGCGAAGCGCGCAGAGCAGAGGGCCCCTGGGCTGGAGCCGGTTCGAGGGAAAACTTGCCATCGGGGAAGTGAGGGGCGCTGGTTTCTGGCGGGAGTTGCTGGAAAAATCGATCGGGACAGGAAACATCGGGCTTCAGTTTCAGAAGGTGATCGGAAAAGAGGGAATAGTCCATCACGAGGTTCTGCTCAGGATGGCGCATGAAGGCGAACTCCTGAATGCCGGGGTTTTCATGCCCATGGCGGAGAGTCTGGGGTATGCCGGGCGCCTCGATCGCCTCGTCGTATCCAGGATGCTGGAACTCCTGGGTCGATACAAAAATGAAAAATTCGCGATCAACCTTTCCGCCATTTCGGTTGCCGAGGCGGATTTCGTCGGCTGGCTCGAAGAAAAACTCGCAGGGGTCGGGAGGGACGCTGCCCGGCTGAGTTTCGAATTTTCCGAATACGACGTGGCAAGGCACGCATCCGGGGTCGCCAAGATGATCGCCCGCATCGGCCGATTCGGCTGCGGGTTCGGCGTGGATCACTGCGGACGGGGCTTTTCATCCTTCGGTTACCTGGGTTTCCTGAAGATCGACTATCTCAAGATCGACGGGAGCTATGTCAGGAATATCGACAGCGACAGGGGCAACCAATTCCTGGTCCAGGCCATTTCAAGTATCGCGCATGGCGTCGACATTCGTGTGTTTGCCGAGGCTGTCGAAACCGGGGCCGAGCGCGATATCCTGCCGCAGCTTCATGTCGATGGATTCCAGGGATACCTGATCGGCAAACCGTCCTCCCTGGACTGATCCGCATCTTTCTGGATAGTCATTCAGAATAAAAGTAAAAGTATTCTTGCATTATGACTATCGCGAAACTATAACGGAATTGCTTCGGATTCCGGAGAATCAATCGACAAGGAGGGAGACATGGTTAAGAGGCCTACCTGGAAAGAGGCGCTGCTGGCGCTGGCTTTGGGCATATTCTCGTTCTCGGCTCAGGCGGCATTCAATGCCGGCATGACACAGGCGCAGGTGCAGGCCGAAATCAGCGCCATGCTTTCCCAAACGAATCCGCAGACGGGGCATCCCTATTCCCTGATGGATGTCGCCAATGCCGCAAAGACGGCTGGAGTCGAGGCTGGCGAGTTCGTGTCCGCTGTCATCGCCGCCGGGACTAATCCGGTCGTCGCTGTGACTGCAGCCATCACGGCATGGGGCCAGGCGGCTGCGCCTGCGATCGCGGCTGCTGCGATTGCGGCTGCGCCTGGTGCAGTGTCCGAAGTGATCAGGGTGGCGAATGCCCTGGCGCCTGATCAGACCCAGGCCATCACCACGGCTGCGCTTGCCGTTCCCGGGGTGGATCCTGCCGCCGTGCTGGCGGCAACGGCGGCAGGCCCCGCCGCTGCAGGCACGATCGCAGCGCTGACTGCAGCCGCGGCAGCCCCCGGTGGCGGGGCCGGTGGGGGCGGCGGCGGTGGTGTGGCGAGCCCATCCTGAGCGGAGCTTGAGATGGCCAAAACTTTATTGAAGTCCGTTTTTGCCTGCTCGCTTGCGGTGATAAGCGGGCAGCAGGCCTGGGCAGACGAGTCCGGAGCGGCAGGCATTCCCTGGGGGCCTGTTTCCGTTTATCCCAGCGTCGGTCTTGCCCTGGGAAACGACGACAATCTGTTGTTGAGCAACGCCAACCGGATATCCACTTCATTCGAGGTGCTGAGTCCGCAAGCCAGGTTCGAAACGCAACACCGCGGCGATATCTATGCGCTGACCTATCATGCCGACCTGGGACGATACAACAACAGCTCTCCGGATAACTACAACGACCAGAGCCTCGTCGGGCAGGCGGATACGGCCATTTCGAGCCGGGCGGCGCTCAAGATCAAGCCCGAATATATCCTGGGCCATGATCCGAGGGGAACGACTTACGGCGTATTCACCGCCGTGCCCAACAAGTGGCGCAATGCCGGGGTTTCAGGCGTATACGGATACGGCTCGGAAGGGGCGAAAGGAAGGATCGAGATTTCCGCAGGCTTTCTGGGCACAAAATATTTGAACAACCGCTATCTGACCTATGCCTACGACAAGAACACCACCGATTTGGGCGGCACATTCTTTTATCGCGTGATGCCCAAGACTTCCCTTCTTTTCCAGGCATTGAACACCCGCTATGTCTACGACAATGCCAGCAGCCTGGTTCCGAACAACACGGTGAGGAATTATATGGTCGGTGCGAAATGGGAAGCTACGGCGAAGACCACGGGCGACGTCAGAATCGGCCAGATTCAGCAGAGATATGACAATGGGTCGATTCCGAATTTCACTGGGACCGGGTGGAATGGGACCATCCGATGGAGTCCGAAGGAATATTCGAGGGTGCAGCTTGACCTCAAGAAACAGCCCGAACAAAC
>JAJZRP010000048.1 GCA_021802655.1 Pseudomonadota bacterium | reverse complement strand
ATCAGGCGCTTCCACGGCAAGACCGTCGTGATCAAGTACGGCGGCAATGCCATGACCGAGGAAGCGCTGAAGGAAGGCTTCGCGCGCGACGTGGTGCTCCTCAAGCTGGTCGGCATCAATCCCGTGGTGGTTCACGGCGGCGGACCTCACATCAATGCGCTGCTCGCGAAAGTCGGCAAGCAGAGCGAATTCATCCAGGGCATGCGCGTCACCGACCGGGAGACCATGGACGTCGTCGAGATGGTATTGGGGGGCCGGGTCAACAAGGAGATCGCCAGCCTCATCAACCAGCACGGCGGCCGCGCGGTCGGGCTGACTGGCAAGGACGGCAGCTTCATCCGGGCCAGGAAGATGAAGATCAGGAGCGCCGAAAAGAGCGACGAATGGCTCGACATCGGGCAGGTCGGGGAAGTCGCGAGCATCGACCCTTCCCTCGTCGATTTGCTCGACAAGGGGGATTTCATTCCGGTGATCGCCCCGATCGGCATCGGGGAGAACGGGGAAGCCTACAACATCAATGCCGACCTCGTTGCGGGAAAGCTCGCTGAAACCTTGAAGGCCGAGAAGCTGATATTGCTCACCAATACCAGCGGCGTGCTCGACAGGCAAGGAGGCGTGCTGACCGGGCTGGATGCCAAGAAAGTGGAGGAACTGATAGCCGACGGCACGATTTCGGGCGGCATGCTGCCCAAGGTCAATTGTGCGCTGGAAGCGGTGAAGCACGGGGTCAAAACCGCGCACATCATAGACGGGCGGGTCGCGCATGCGCTGCTTCTGGAGATACTGACCGACGAGGGCGTGGGCACCCTGATCAAGGGAAGCTGATGGACCGGAAGATCTGGGTATTCGATCTCGACAACACCCTGCACGATGCGAACCCGCACATTTTTCCCCACATCAACAAAAGCATGACGGCATACCTGGAGGCGCATCTGGATCTCGAGCATGACGAAGCCGACAGGTTGAGGCGGCACTACTGGGAAAAATACGGCGCGACGCTTTCCGGAATGATGCATCACCACGGCACGAGGCCCGGGCATTTTCTGGAGCATACCCACCGGTTTCCCGAGCTTTCGAAAATGGTGGTTTGCGAGCCGCAATTGCGGCATGCGCTGCGCGCGATTCCCGGCAGAAAGATTGTTTTTTCCAACGCGCCATTGCATTATGCGCTGGAGGTGCTGAAAATTCTGGGGATAAGCGATCTTTTCGAGGCGGTCTTTTCGATAGAGCATTCGAAATACCGGCCCAAGCCGCAATCCTGCGGTTTCTTCAGGATTTTCAGGAAAATGGGACTCGATCCTGCGCGCTTCGTCATGGTCGAAGATGCGCTCGAGAATCTCAAAACGGCCAAGAAGCTGGGAATGAAGACGGTCTGGGTGACTTCCTCTTCCCGGCGCCCGCCCTATGTCGACATGGCAGTTTCGTCGATCGGGGCGCTTGCGAGAAGACGGTTAACCCACTAGAGGAAAAAATGTCGGCAAAAACGGGCGAAAGAAAGCTGCAAATCCTGCAAACCCTGGCGCAAATGCTGCAGCAGCCGGGAGGCGAGAAAATCACCACCGCGTCTCTCGCGGCAAAACTCGATGTTTCGGAAGCCGCGCTCTACCGGCATTTCGCCAGCAAGGCGCAAATGTTCGAAGGATTGATCGAATTCATCGAACAGACCCTGTTCGGCATCATCAACAAGATCTCTTCCGAAGAACAGAGCGGGCTGAAGCAGATCGAGGCCGTTCTTTCACTGCTCCTGGGATTTTCCAAAAAGAATCCCGGCATGACCCGGGTCCTGATAGGGGACGCCCTCGTCAATGAGAACGAGCGGCTGCAGGGCAGGATCAACCAGCTTCACGACAGGCTTGAAGCCACGCTGAAGCAGTCGCTGCGCTTCGCGGTGAGCCAGGGAGAGCTGCCGGGAGGACGGGATGAGGCGGTTCAGGCCAATATCCTGATGTGCTTCGTGGTCGGGCGCTGGCACCAGTTCGCAAAGAGCGGGTTCAGGCGCGACCCGCTGGAATCCTGGAACGAGGTTTTACGGAATCTGCGCTGAATTCATGCGCCCGAGCAGGATTCCGGTCTTTTTCGAGAGCCATCCCGCGTTGCGGTGCGCATCGTAATAGCGGGGATTGGGCACCATCGCAGCCAGATGCGCAGCCTGGAAGGCTGAAAGGTTTGCCGCATCGATCCCGTAATAATGTTTCGCTGCGGCCTCTGCGCCGAATATCCCGTTTCCCCACTCGATGCTGTTGAGATAGAGTTCGAGTATTCGCCGTTTGCTCATCATGTGTTCGATCATGACGGTGATGACGCTCTCCTGGGCCTTGCGCCAGGGGGACCTTTTTCCGGAAAGGAAAAGGTTCTTGGCGAGCTGCTGGCTGATGGTCGATCCTCCCGCGACGATCTTTCCCTTCTTCAAATCCTTCTCGTAGGCCTTCTGTATTCCTTCCCAGTCGAATCCCTCGTGGTCGAGGAACTTGGCATCTTCCGCCGCGATCAGCGCGCGCTTCAGGTTGTTCGAGATGCGATTGTAGGGCACCCACTGGTGGACGATATGCGCATTAGGATCGGCTTTTCTCATCTCGACGAGACGGGCTTCCATGAATGCGGTGGAATCCGGGTTGTGGTCCACCCAATACCAGACATGGACGAAAATCCATGCCTGATAGAAGAGGATCGCAAGGATTGCGAGCGCGAGCAGGCGTTCGGCCCAATGCAAAAGCTTTTTCAGCATGATCCCAGCTTCTCGATCACGGGTTTCGTTTCGGGGCGGATGCCGCGCCAGAGGAAGAAGGATTCGGCGGCCTGCTCGACGAGCATCCCGAGTCCGCCTGAAATCAGGCTCGCGCCCTGCTCATGGGCGAAGTTCATGAAAGGCGTCTGCCTCCCGTACATCATGTCGTAGGCGAGCGAATCCCTTGCGAAGAGATTTCCGGGAAGCGGCGGCAGTTCATCCCGGAGGCCAGAGGAGGTGGCGTTGATCACGATGTCGAACTGGCGGCCAGCCAATTCTTCATAACTGCAGGCTTCGAGTTTGGTTGCAGCAGGTTTGGAGGAGTCGACCCTTGCGGCAATTAATTTGAAGTCAGATTCATCGGTAATTTGAACGGCTTTTTCGGGTGTGCGATTGGCTATGACGATGAACGCAGGGGTTTCTTGGGTAGGCATGAATGCTGTCTGATCCATCAATGGATAAAGCACACCGCGGGCGGCCCCTCCCGCTCCCATCAGCAGGATGCGCTTCCCTTCCAGGCTAAAACCAAGGTTATTGCGGATGTCGCGGATTAATCCCATGCCATCTGTATTGGTTGCGATTCCCCTGTCCAGGCAAAGAGTATTGACTGCTTGGGCGGTTGTGGCGGGCAGCTCGCACGCCATGCCAGAATCCAATGCATATTGCCAGGCTTCCTGTTTGAAAGGCACGGTCACGTTGCAGCCCCTGCAGCCTTCCTTTCGCAATCTTGCGACGGTCTCGGCGAAACCGCCCAGGGGCGCGAGGACGGCCTGGTAATCGATGTCCTGGTTCGTCTGCCGCGCGAATTCGGTATGAATCAGGGGGGATTTGCTGTGGGCGATCGGGTTTCCTATGACGGCATAGCGGTCGGTCATTGGCTCACCATTTCGTTGGATCTTGTGAACATCCAGGTTCGGTAGATGCAGAGGATGTCGGTGTCCTTGCGGATGTCTTTCGGCAGCGGCGCATAGGGGGCTGCGAGCTTGGCGATGCGGATCGCTGCATCGTCGAGAATCCTGTGTCCGGAAGGGCGGACGATCTCTATCCTGTCGAGCGAGCCGTCCGGCCTGATGCAGACGTTGAGCAGGAGGCTGCCGAAGATCTGCCTTCTCTTGGCTTCATCAGGGAAATTCAGGCTGCCGATTCGCTCCACCTTGATCCGCCAGTCTTCGACGTAGCGGGCAAAGCGGTATTCACGGGTGGAGGGCGAGACATCGGTTTCCTTCGGGATTTTCTGGTAGGCATCCATGTCGTTGTCGATTTGCGCTTCGATGCGGGCGATTTCCAGGCTTTTCTGGGCGAGGTCGTGCGTGTCGGCGATTTTCTTGTCGCTTTGCACGGTCGCGCTGTCCTTTATCGCAGCCAGCAGATGCTTCGACTCGCGCTCCAGCTGGGAGAGCTGTTCCTGCTTGGCCCGGACTTCATCCGAGCGCACTTCTTTCGTCTCCACGGCAGGAAGGGGGGACCTTGCGCGCCGTTTTTCAGAGATGTTTCCGCCCCCGGCCAGGTTCGCCTGCGCCAGGGCATCGGCCTTGACGGGTTTGTGCGCCGTCTTGCTGTTGACCAATATGATTTCGAGCGGAGGGGCGGCATGCTTCAGCATCCGGGAAACCTCGAATCCGATGCCGAAAAGCAGGAATACGTGCAACAGAACCGATATCAGCGTGGAGATGCCGACTCTCAGCCGCTCGCTCATTTTTCAGATTCTCTCCTTGAATCTGGCATTGAAGCCGAGTTCGAGAAGGTCGACATGCGAGAGTTCGAGCATGATCTGGCTTCCCGGTGCCATCTCGGGAAGGGAGGGCACCTTGCAGGAGAGGGGGAGCTTGTCGAGCTTGACCCAGTTTTCGCGCTGAACGGTTCCGCTTGTCGAGGAAACGTTCTCCTGCAGCAGCCATCTCAGGCACCAGTAGCGCTCCATGGTGCGCTGGAAGCCGTTGTAGATTTCGTAAGCCTGGTCGAAGTCGCGCATGATGACCGGAATTTCATCGCTTCCCGTTTCGTAGGCGGGAGCGGTATCCCTGATCATCGCAACCAGTTGTCTCTGGTTGACGAGGTCGACATAGCGGCGCAGGGGGGAAGTGGTCCAGGCGTACTGGGAAACGCCCAGTCCCTGGTGCGGAGCGGGTTTGATGTCCTGGCGCACCTTGCCGTTGTTCTGCGAACGGTAGATCGCGGGAAATCCCTTTTCGGAGAGCTGCCTCGCCCATTCCGTGTTGGCGTAGATCATGAGTTCCGAGACCACCTTGTCGAGGGGTGAGCCGCGCTTTCTCTCGCTGATCGCAATGCGGTCGTTCTCGACATGGAAATTGTAATCGACCTGGTTGAGATTGCCGGTTTTTCCCCTTGCGGACTCCAGTTTGTTGGCGAAATCGAGGAGGATGCCCATTTCCCTTTCGAAGCGCTTGTCGGATTCCATTGTCTCATGCCTGAGATTGGAGACGATTTCTATCCGTTCCAGCGCGTTGCGCGTGGAAACCACCTCGAAGTTCGCATTCACCTCGATATAAAGCGAGGCGACAGGGCAGATCGCGTTTTCGGAAAGGGTGAAGGCATCGATTCCTTCCCCCGGGAGCATGGTGAATTTCCGTCCCGGGATATAGATGGTCGAAAGCATTTTGAGCGCATAAAGGTCGATGCAGGAGCCCGCCGGGATGCCGAGAGCCGGGGCAGCGATATGGATGCCGATGCGCAGGTTTCCGTTTTCCGGGAATGAAACCGAGAATGCGTCGTCGATTTCGGTCGTGGTCGCATCGTCTATGCTGAAGGCTTTCGCGTCTCCCATGGGAAGATCCGGCAATCCGGGAATGCCGCACGCTTCCGGAACGGGAATGCCTTTCGGGAAATGCTCGAAAAGGAAGCGGTTCAGATGGTAATCGTGGCTGGAAGGCAGGGCGCCGCATTCTTCGAGCAGGCGGGCGGCGGAAAGCCCGGATGCTTCGCAAGCTTGAACGAGCGCCCTGTAGGCGATGCTGCTCCTGTCGGGATCGTACAGCAGGCTCGGCAGTATCGGGACGAATTCGTCCGGAAGCCTGCGATTTTCGAGCTCCCCGGCAAGGCTCGCCTGCAATTCGGCCTGCCTGCGCTTTTTCTCCTGGCTTGCCAGGGCGGCTTTCAGCGCGTCGGGCGGTGCGGCCTTGTACTTCCCCTTTCCCTTCTTGTAGAAATACATGGGGGAATGATGCAGCCTGATGAGCACTCCCGCGCCCTCCAGGGGGGAGGGCGCATGGCCGAAATACTCCTCGCTCAATGCATCGAATGAAAATTCTTCGCCTGGACAGCATTCCCAGAGGAAATCCGGGTCGATCCCGTCAGCCACCTGTTGGGCCGCTTCCATGAATCCCGCAAGATCGGGTTTCTGGAAACGGATCAGCACGGAAGCTGCCTTGATTTTGCTGCGCTTGCCATGGGTGGACTCGACTTGCAACGAGGTGGTGTTGTCGGCGAGGACGGAACCCGCCTTGAATGCGCCGTCTTCCTCGTAAAATACGTTCATGAGAATAGTGAATGGGGAGGGTCTGTGCGGAATAGGTGTGAAATTATACCTCAAATTGCAACTCCTGAATTCCGGCATTGTCATATCGGGACTATATGCCAGTTGACCGGATTTTGACAGAATCGCATAATGGGACAAAACTACCTGGAGAAACTTATGAATGCCATGACCGAAACGCCATTGATTTTCACCGACAGTGCCGCGAACAAGGTGAAGCAGCTGATCGAGGAGGAGGGCAACGATGAGCTGAAGCTGAGGGTTTTCGTGACTGGGGGCGGCTGCTCCGGCTTCCAGTACGGCTTCACTTTCGATGAAAGCGTCAACGAGGACGACACGATGATGTCGAAGAACGGCGTGCAACTGCTGATCGACCCGATGAGCTTCCAGTATCTCGTCGGCGCGGAAATCGACTATCAGGAAGGGCTGGAAGGCGCCCAGTTCATCATCAAGAATCCGAATGCCCAGTCCACTTGCGGCTGCGGTTCCTCCTTCTCGGTCTGATTCACGCGGGGTGGATCGCCCCGAGGATTCTGTTCCCCCTGGCCCCGGTAACCTCCGGCAGGTTTCCGGGCAGCCCCTTCATGGCCTGCCTTGCCAGCCAGGCGAAGGCCGCGGCTTCCATGTGACAGGCGTCGATTCCAAGTTCGTCCGTCAGTGCGAATGAAAGACCGGGCAGCAGCCCTTCCAGGGTTTTTCTCAGCAGGGTATTGTACGCGCCGCCGCCGCACAGGTAGATTTCCCGTGCGCCGATGCAATGTATTCGGACCGCATCCGCAATCGACCTGGCAGTCAATTGGAGCAGCGTCGCCTGGACTCCAGCGGGATCTTCGCCTCCCTTGAGACGGCTTTTCAGCCATTCGAGATTGAATCTGTCCCGCCCCGTGCTTTTCGGCGGTTCCTGCCAGAAATAGTCGTCCTGCATGAGCGATTCCAGCAAGTCGTCGATGACTTTCCCCGACGAAGCCCAGTTTCCGCCTTCGTCGTAGGTTTTTCCGAGATTCGATTCGATCCAGGCATCCATCAGCATGTTCGCCGGGCCGCAGTCGAATCCGGTGACGGGGCCTGTTGCAGGAAGGTCGGTCAGATTGGCGATTCCGCCCAGATTCAGGACTGCCCTGTGCACCTTCGGATTCCGGAACATCGCGGCATGAAATGCGGGAACAAGAGGGGCTCCCTGTCCTCCGGCGGCGATATCCCTGTTTCTGAAATTCGAGACCACGGCAATTCCGGTGAGCTCGGCAAGCAGGGGAGCGTTGACGAGCTGCACCGAATAGCCGGATTCCGGCCTGTGGCGGACGGTCTGTCCGTGACAGCCGATGGCGGCGATATCCTGCTTCGGGACGGCGGATTTTTCCAGCAGCATGGCAACGCACTGCGCGTAAAGCCGGGAGAGCTGTATGGCAATCAGCTCGGCCTTTTCGATCTCGTTGCAGGAAGGCTGGTGGAGTTCGAGCAATTCCTTGCGCAGGCTGCGCGGATAGGGGAGATGGGCATGGCCCAGGATTTCAGGCTTGTCGGCTGTGAAATCGGCCAGGACCGCATCTGCGCCGTCGAGGCTGGTGCCCGACATCAGGCCGACATGGTATTCGGCAGAGGCCGAACCGGAAATCGGATACCCGGTCAATCCAGGTTGGCAAGGTTGACGCTGCGCATCAGGTTCAGCCTTTCAGCCAGGGGCCTGGCTTCGATGCGGAAGGCGCTGGCATATTGCGGGCCGAGCGGCTTGGCGCCGGGCAATGCGACCTTGAGGGGGTCGACGGGCTTGTCGTTCACCCGGAATTCGTAATGCAAATGGGGGCCTGTCGCCCACCCCGTCATGCCGACATAGCCGATGATTTCTCCCTGGCTGATTTTTTCGCCCTTGTGCAGCCCCCTGGCGAAACGGGAAAGGTGACCGTAGGCGGTGGAGAACCGGCCCTGATGCTGAAGGATGATCACATTGCCGTAGCCGCGCTGGACTCCCTTGAATTCAACCTGACCGTCCGCAGTCGCCCTGACGGGCGTGCCGATGGGCGCGCCGAAATCCACGCCCTTGTGGGCCCGCCATTTAAGCAGGAACGGGTGGAACCGGGCCGTGGTGAAACCGGAAGTGACCCTGGAAAAAGGCAGCGGGCAGCGCAGGAATGCTTTTCTCAGGCTTTTCCCTTCGGGCGTGTAGTAGCCGCCGTTTCCGCCCGGCGTCTGGAAATAGATGGCCTGGTGGCTCTTGCCCTGATTGACGAATTCTGCTGCCAGGATGCGGCCCACCTTGACGGGCTCGCCGTTGCTGTAGAGCATTTCGTAGACGACGGTGAAATGATCGCCCCTGCGCAGGTCCTTGTGAAAGTCGATGTCGGAGGCGAACATGTCGGCGATCTGGGTCGCGACGGAATCGGGCAATCCGACGCTGTCCGTTGCGGCGAACAGGGAGCTGCCGATGGCGGCGGATTTCATCAGGACGCGCGTTTCAAGATAGGCCGACTGTTCCCTGGACTGCAATCCCTGGGTGGTGCGCTCGACCGTGAGTTCGTCGCCCGCGGCGTTCAGATAACGCAGCGACAGCAGTAGTCCGTTCTGGTCGGTTTTCGCCTGGACCGCCCTGCCGGGAGTCAGCTGATAGAGGGAATGGGAATTTTTCGGGTTGCGCAGGAAATCGGCGGCTTCGGGATCCACCACTTTCAGCCTGGAAAGCAGGGTGCCGATGGTGTCTCCCCGCTGAATCTTTTCCTCGCGCCAGAACACCAGGTTTTGTTCCTGCTGCGAGAAATCGGGAAGCTTGACGTTTTCGACCACGGTCTGGAGCGGGACATTGTCGAGGCGCGAACTCGGGGCAAAACCGAAAGCTGCAATGATGCCGAAAAGGGGAACGCTGGATGCGCCGACCAGCCAGCGCAGTTTGATTTTTCGTTCAAGGATCAGCGGTTTTTGCGTTAGAATTAGGTCTTTAAAGCGCTGCATGGGGGTCCCGTTTCTTCCTAATTAGGCGCATGATATCAGAAAAATAACAGAAATATGACTTTTTCGGTGAATTGAATTTTGGACAAAACGATACAGGCGACGCCGGCAGAGGCCATGGCGATCATCAAAAGAGGGTGCGACGAACTCCTGGTCGAGGAGGAATTCGCGCAAAAGCTCGCCGCGAAGACTCCCTTGCGGATCAAGGCGGGGTTCGACCCCACTGCGCCCGACCTGCACCTCGGGCATACCGTGCTGCTCAACAAGCTGAGGCAATTGCAGGATCTGGGGCACCATGCCCTTTTCCTGATCGGGGATTTCACGGGCATGATCGGCGACCCCACGGGAAAGAATGCGACCAGGCCGCCCCTTTCCAGGGAGCAGATCCTGGAGAATGCGAAATCCTATGCGGACCAGGTGTTCAAGGTGCTGAATCCCGAGCGCACGGAAGTGGTGTTCAATTCGAGCTGGATGGACGGCCTGGGTTCCGCCGGCATGATCCGGCTGGCCTCCAATTCCACCGTGGCGAGGATGCTGGAGCGGGACGATTTCGGCAAGCGCTACAAAGCCAACCAGCCTATCGCCATCCACGAATTTCTCTACCCGCTGGTTCAGGGTTACGATTCCGTCGCCCTGCAGGCCGACCTCGAAATCGGCGGCACCGACCAGAAGTTCAACCTGCTGATGGGCAGGGAATTGCAGAAGCATTACGGGCAGAGCCCGCAGTGCATTCTGACCATGCCCCTTCTGGAAGGACTCGACGGCGTGAACAAGATGTCCAAGTCGCTCGGCAATTACGTCGGCATCGGCGAGGCGCCGGCGGAGATTTTCGGCAAGCTGATGTCCGTGTCCGACGAATTGATGTGGCGCTATCTGGATCTGCTCTCGTTCGAGTCCGCGCAAACCATCGCCGCCTGGCGCAGGGAAGTCGGGGAAGGGAGGAATCCACGCGACATCAAGGTGATGTTCGCGCAGGAAATCATCACCCGCTTTCACGACAGGCGGGCGGCGGAAGCCGCGCTCGAGGATTTCGAGGCGAGATTCAGGGGAGGGGCGATTCCGGAAGACATTGCCGAATTCACGGTCGAGTCTGTCGACGGAGACATTCCCCTGATTCAGGTGCTCAAGCAGGCGGGCCTCACTTCGAGCACTTCGGAGGCGATCAGGATGATAGGGCAGGGCGGCGTGAAGATCGACGGCGAAAAGGTCGGCGACAAGGCGCTCAGGCTGGAGAAGGGGAGTTCTGCGGTGCTGCAGATCGGAAAACGCAAGTATGCCAGGGTCGTGGTCGCCTGAAATGAAGCTCGAGTTCACGAAAATGCAGGGACTTGGCAACGACTTCGTGGTGATCGATGCTTTTTCCAGGAAGATCGACTTGAATTCGCAGCAGCTCAGGTTTCTCGCCGACAGGCATTTCGGCGTGGGCTGCGACCAGATCCTGATCGTCGAAAAGCCCTCCGGAAAAGAGGCCGATTTCAGATACCGCATTTTCAATGCGGACGGCGGCGAGGTCGAGCAATGCGGGAACGGGGCGAGATGCTTCGTGCGTTTCGTTCACGACAGGAAGCTCACCGACAAGCGCGAAATTCTGGTGGAAACGCTGGGCGGCATGATTTCCCCCAGGCTCGAGGAAGACGGCCAGGTCACCGTGAACATGGGCGAGCCGATATTCGAGCCGCGCGACATTCCTTTTCTGGCCGATAAAAAGTCCCTCACCTACGGGCTGGATGTGGACGGGAAGGAGGTCGAGATCAGCGCCCTTTCCATGGGAAACCCGCATGCGGTGCAGGTGGTTCCCGATGTCGACTCCGCCCCGGTAACGGTTCAGGGGGCATTGATCGAATCCCATCCGCGTTTTCCCAAGCGGGTGAACGCGGGTTTCATGCAGTTGGTGGACAGGAAATCGATTCGTTTGCGGGTTTACGAGCGGGGGGCGGGCGAGACGCTCGCCTGCGGGACGGGCGCCTGCGCGGCGGTGGTTGCCGGGATTGCGCGGGGATTGCTCGACAATGCGGTCAGGGTCGGCACGCGCGGCGGGGATCTTGTCGTGCGCTGGGAGGGCGAAGGCCATCCGGTCTGGATGACGGGGCCTGCCGTCAGCGTTTATGAAGGTGAAATCGAACTGAGGAAAGCATGATGACAGCAGAGGAAGTCGCACATTATTTGCAGGAAAACCCGGGGTTTGCCGAACAGTATGCCGATCTTCTGGCGAGCATCTATGTGCCCCATCCGCACGACGGCAGGGCGATTCCCATCGGGGAGAGACAGCTGATTGCATTGCGGGAGAAGAACAGGCTGATCGAGACCAAGCTGAGAGAACTGATCCGGTTCGGCGAGGAAAACGACGACATCGGCGAGAAAATGCACAGGCTTTCGCTCGCCCTGCTGAAAGCCCGCTCTCTGGAGGCCCTGTTCTATGTTCTGGAAAACAATCTGCGCGAGGATTTCGAAGTCCCCCATGTCGCGCTCAGGGTCTGGGGAATGGATGCGGGTGCCGATCTTCCGGAATTCTCGCCGGTCGGGGCAAGCGAGATCGAGATTGCGGAGAGCCTGACCCAGCCCCGTTGCGGGCACCATATCGCTTCCGAACTGCTTTCCTGGTTCGGGGAAGCGGGAGAGCACCTGCGCTCCTTCGCCCTGGTGCCGCTCTACGGCGAAAAGGCGATGGGGATGCTGGTGCTGGCTTCCGAAGATCCGCAGCGCTTCGCTCCGGATATCGGCACGCTGCACCTGAAGCGTCTGGGCGAGTGGGTGGCGGCTGCCCTTTCCCGCTTCTGACATGCATCTCGAGGGATACAGGTCGCACTTGCTGAACGAGCGGCGCCTGAGCCGATTGACCTGCGAAAATTACCTGAGGGATGTGGGTCTGCTGCTGGATCTTGCGCAGGATACCCCTCTCGAAGACCTCAAGATCCACCATCTGCGCCACTTCGTTGCCAGGCTGCATGCCGGGAGCTTAAGCGGAAGAAGCCTTGCCAGGACGCTTTCGGCATGGCGCAGCTATTTCAATTACCTGGTGCGCGACCACGGGCACACCCATAATCCGGCAGCAGGCCTGCGCCCGCCGAAGTCCCCCAGGAATCTTCCCGAAGCGCTTTCCCCGGATGAAGCGAACAGGTTCCTTGCCAATGATGCGGAAGATGCGTTGAGCCTGCGCGACAAGGCCATGTTCGAACTGTTTTATTCCTCGGGGCTGCGGCTTTCCGAATTGAAGCATCTGGCAAGCCGCGACATCGATTTCGGGGAAGGGACGGTGCGTGTGACGGGCAAGGGGAACAAGACCCGGGTGGTCCCGGTGGGGCGCATGGCGATTGCCGCAATCGAAAAATGGCTGGGTGTGCGAAAAAATCTGGCGAAGGAAGGGGAGGTGGCGCTTTTCCTGAACAGGGGCGGCCGCCCCATCAGCCAGCGCGCCATCCAGTACCGCATCAGTTCATGGGGCGTGAAGCAGGGCATGCCGGGACATATTCATCCCCATATGCTGAGGCATTCCTTCGCATCCCATGTGCTGCAGTCGAGCGGGGATTTGCGCGCGGTGCAGGAAATGCTGGGGCATGCCAGCATCTCGACGACCCAGGTTTACACCCATCTGGATTTCCAGCATCTTGCCAAAATATACGACGCGGCGCACCCGCGGGCGAAAAAGAGGGTCTAGCCGGGAAGTTTCGCCCCCATTGTTTCTGGATTTGCGACCCCGAGATCCTCAAATGCGACAGGGAAAGACCTGATCCCGCGATCTGCTGACGTGTCGATTTATCGCCTGCGCGACTTTTCGCGCAGGGAGAGGGGTAGAAATCGAGCGGAGCCTATTTCCCTGCCTGACCGCCCTTGATATGCTGTTCGAATGGTTGCAGCAGCCTGCTGCCGTGAATTACCGCTGCAATCAGAATCTGTTCCGGCTCAATACGGTAGATGATTCGGTAGCTGTAAGCGAACAATTCGCGAATCGAAGTCTTGCCGATTTCAGGAACGATTCGGCCAATTTCTGGAAACGCCGGGATCGTCTCGGCCGCTTCGATAATTCGGGTGGTGACTGTCTTTGCATACCATTGAGAATCACGCCCTATATAGTCTGCGATGGACTCGATGTCCTCGATGGCTTCCGGAGACCAACCTAAGCGTCGAGCCATTTGCCAAGACGCGCCCTGGCGTCTTCGTGGGGAATCGCACCTTCCGTCTCGGCGCGCCCGATGCCGCGTTTGACTTTCTCAAGCACATAAAGGTGATACTGGATATCCTCGAAACTGCTGCTGTCCGGCAGCGCCTCGAGCATCGATGCAACATCCGCTTTAGGGGTTCCCATACGTCCTCCTGTTCATTTCGTAACAGTAGCATATCGGCCTGATTTTAGGAAACCGGCGCCCGGAATCACCGGCCTGCGCGGGTTTT
>JAJZRP010000047.1 GCA_021802655.1 Pseudomonadota bacterium | reverse complement strand
CTTAAACTCCCCCCATGACTTCAAGGGTGCTGTTATTCATTTTTGCGCTGCTTTTCAGCAGTGCCGTCCAGGCGGGTGATGCCGTGCAGACCTACGCTGCCGAAGGCGAAGCGCTCCTGAAAGGGCTTCCCGATTCGGTGCGCGGTCTTCTGGATTACGCCGTCAGCCAGGCAGGAGTCGCCTACCGCAGGGGCGGAGCCAGTCCGGAGGCCGGCTTCGATTGCAGCGGCTTCGTGCGCTACGTGTTCGATCATGTCGAGGGGCTATCCCTGCCGCACAGCTCAAAAGCCATGAGCCTGATCGGAAACCGCATCAAGCTTGCCGAACTCAAGCCTGGCGATCTCGTTTTCTTCCGCATCATGCGCCACGGCATTTCGCATGTCGGCATCTATCTCGGGGACAACCGCTTCATCCATGCCGCAAGCACCAGAACCGGAAGCGTCGTGATCTCTGATCTCGCCGAAAGCTATTGGGCCAGGCGCCTCACCCTGGCAAGACGCATCGTTCTCCCGGCCGAAATTTCCTCGAACATCCCGGAATAATCATCTCAGGCGCGCCCCTTGACGAACTGAAGCGTTTTTTCAGCAACGCGCGCCCCCAGATGGGATGCGGTTTTCAGGTCTGATTCCAGCATCGCTTCAGCCCCCTGGTCGGCGTTGGACTGGGCCATGGCGCCCGAGAAGCTTCCGAGGCGGTTGAGGTCGTTCACCGATCCCTGGCTTGAGTTGTTTCCCGGCATGAGTCCGACCCCGACCCAGACCATCGAATGCTGCTGCGCGAAGATCATGAGCTGGATCAGGGAGTTGAGCTTGTCCCCGCTCTGGCTCGCCGAATTGGTGAAACCGGCTGCGATCTTGTCTTTCCACCCCTGCGAGAACCAGACTTTCGAGCTCTTGTCCATGAAGTCCTTGAAGGGAGCGGAAAGGCTGCCCATGTAGGTCGGTGCGCCGAAAATGATCGCATCCGCTTCCCCGAGTTCGGCCCATTTCGCCTCGTCTATTTCCGCAACGGGATAGAGCGCGGCATGGACGCCTGAAATGGAAGCTGCGCCGTTTTTGACTGCTTCGGCCTGGCGTGCCGTGTGTCCGTATCCGCTGTGGTAGACAATTGCTATTTTCGCCACGATTCTCTCCTTAAATTGAATGAAAAGCGAAGGCGTCCATGGCGATCGAACCGTCATAAACGCCCTCGAAGATGAATTCGGTTCCGAAATTCGCTCCTGCGGCGCCCAGTGCGACAAAAAGCGGGAGCAGGTGCTCGTCGGTCGGGTGGGCTTCCAGCGCGCCAGGTGCAACTTTCCGGTAATTCAGCAAGGAGTTGATGTCTTTCGCTTGCAGCTTTTCCCTGAACCATGACCTGAATTCAATGACATAGGATGGAGTCCCGGCTGCATCCTGCCGGTAATGGAACAGGTTGTGCGTGAGATTTCCGGATGACGCGATCAGTATTCCCTCGCGCTTCAAGGAAGCCAGCGCTTCCCCCAGGCGATAATGATGTTCAGGTGTGTTGCGGTATTGTAGGGACAATGGGGCAACAGGGATGGATGCATCCGGATAAAGGGTGCGCAAGGGTATCCACGCGCCATGGTCGAGTCCCCGTTTCTCGGCGACCCCGGCTTCGATGCCGGCTTCGTTCAGCAATTTCGAAGCGTGCCGGGCAAGCTCGGGAGATCCCTTCGCAGGGTAATTTATGCCATACAACTCTTCCGGAAATCCCCAGAAATCATGGATGGTCTGCGGATTTCGGGAAGCGCCCAACATGGGGATGTCGGTATTCCAGTGCGCCGAGACGACGAGAATGGCTGCGGGCTTTTCCAGGGAAGCCGCGAATTTTTGAATGGCTGCTCCGGCATGGCCGGGCGACAATGCAAAGGTGGGTGCCCCATGGGGCAGGAAAAGCGCAGGTTGGACAGTCATGATGAAATGGATTGTGCCCGTTTTGCCAGTCGGGATAAACTTCCATTTTCGGGACGGAATATATCGAATTTCGGGATAATCCATGGACAGGATTTCGGCAATGCAGGCTTTTGTCGCCGTGGTCGAGGCGGGTTCGTTTGCGCGTGCCGCAGAACAGTTGCGCATATCGACGACTTCCGCTTCAAGGCTGATTTCCGAGCTCGAAAGCCATCTCGGGGCGCGTCTTTTGCAGCGCACCACCAGAAGGCTTGCCCTCACCGAAACCGGGGCCGCCTATTTCGAGCGGTGCAGGCAGATTCTTTCCGATGTCGAGGAGGCGGAAAGTCTCGCCGCCGAAGCCGATGCCCAGCCCAAAGGATTGCTGCGCATCAGCTTGCCGCAGAGCTTCGGGCTGCGCTATATCGCGCCCATGATTCCCGATTTTTGTGCGCGCCATCCTGCGCTTCAACTGGACATCAGCTTCTCGGACAGGGTGATCGAGTTTGTCGAAGAAGGCGTGGATGTGGCCGTAAGAATTGCGCTCGAACTGAAGGAGTCGCTCGTGGCGCGTCGCCTCATGACGGTTCCCATCGTGGCTTGCGCGGCCGGATCCTATCTCGACAGATTCGGAATACCGAAAATCCCGGCGGACCTGAGATCGCACAATTTCCTGCAATACAGCTATGCATCGCACCTGAAGTTTCTGGAGAACACCCCGGTCAGCGGCAATTTCAGGACCAACAGCGGCGACATGATCAGGCTGGCTGCGCTCGCCGGTCAGGGAGTCGCCATGCTGCCCCTGTTTGTGGTTGCCGACGACCTGCGCTCGGGTAAATTGCGGAGGGTGCTGGAAGACCATGCTTTTCCGGGGCTCGGCATCTACGTCGTGTACCTTGAAAGCGTCAGGCGCTCGGCCAGGATCAAGGCTTTCGTCGATTATATTTCGGAGCGGTTCTCAGGGAAGGTGCCATGGGATCAAGCCTGAGCATGGTTGCTGTGCCCGGCCGTGCTCAGGCAGAAGATCCGGATTTCGTATCATCCTGAATCTTCCAATTATTTCGGTTTTTTGGTAGAATTCAAAGAATTTGATGGGCCGTGAGCCCATTTTTTGTTTGTGGGGCGTTATGGATCTGCGTGCATTGCTGGAGGGAACACTGTCCGGCCTGGGTTACGAGCTGGTCGATCTGGAGGTCGGCAACCGCGGCAGATTGATGAGGGTGTTCATCGACAAGTCCGGCGGCATCAGCATAGACGACTGTACGGTGGTCAGCAATCACCTTTCCAGGGTTTTTGCCGTGGAGAATGTCGATTATGACAGGCTTGAGGTGTCGTCTCCGGGGATGGATCGGCCCCTGAACAAGGAGAAGGATTTTGTCCGGTTTGCCGGTTGCAGGGCTAGAATCAAGTTGAGGGCGCCTCTCGGTGGGCGAAAGATTTTTTCGGGTGTTCTGGGCGAAATGCGCGACGGCGTTTTTCAGTTGCTTGTCGACGAAAAGCCTGTTCTGCTGAACCTTGCGGATGTGGACAAGGCAAGGCTGATTCCCGATTTTGATTAATGGCGGTTTGATTATGCTGGAGGGTGAATGAGTCGCGAAGTGTTGTTGATGGTCGATGCGCTGGCACGCGAGAAAAATGTCGACAAGGATATTGTTTTCGGAGCGCTTGAGGCGGCTTTGGCTGCAGCTACCAAGAAGAAATTGCATGACGATGTCGATGTCCGGGTGGAAATCGATCGCGCATCCGGCAATTACGCCTCTTTCAGATGCTGGGAAGTCGTGGCCGACGATGCGGAGGAAGTCACCCCGAGCCAGATCAGGCTGTCCGAAGCGAAGCAAAGAGATGCCGGTCTCAACGTGGGCGATACGATCGAAGAGCCGGTTGAGGCCATAGAATTCGGTCGCATCGGCGCGCAGAGCGCAAAACAGGTGATCGTCCAGAAGATACGCGATGCGGAGAGGGAGCAGCTCGTTGCTGATTTTCTCGAGCGCAAGGAATTTCTGGTCAGCGGCACGATCAAGAGGATGGAGCGCGGCAACGCGATCATCGAGGCCGGCAAGATCGAAGCCGTTCTGCCGCGAGAGCAGATGATTCCGAAGGAGAATCTGAGGGTGGGTGACAGGGTGCGCGCCTATCTTCTGAAAATCGACAGGGGGGGGCGCGGCCCCCAGTTGATCCTGTCCAGGATTGCGCCGGAATTTCTGGTCAGGCTGTTCGAGTTGGAGGTTCCGGAGATCGAGGAAGGGATGCTCGAGATCGTGTCAGCAGCCAGGGACCCGGGGTCGCGCGCCAAGATTGCGGTGAAATCGAACGATCAGCGCATCGATCCGATCGGGACTTGCGTGGGCATGCGCGGTTCTCGCGTTCAGGCCGTGACGGGTGAGCTTGCCGGCGAGCGCGTCGATATCATTCTCTGGTCGGCGGATCCAGCGACTTTCGTGATCAATGCGCTTGCCCCTGCCGAAATCAGCGGCGTGGTCGTGGACGAAGAAGCGCACAGCATGGACATCGTCGTCGAGGACGATCAGCTTGCCCAGGCGATCGGGCGAAACGGCCAGAATGTGAGACTTGCCACGGATCTGACCGGATGGCAGATCAATCTCATGACAGTCGAGGAATCCGACAGGAAGAACCAGGAGGAATTCCTGGAAATCAGGGGGCTGTTCATGGAGAAACTGGATGTCGACGAAGAAGTTGCCGACATTCTGGTCCAGGAAGGGTTCAGTACGCTCGAGGAAGTGGCTTATGTGCCGCTCAACGAAATGCTCGAGATCGAGTCTTTCGACGAGGATACGGTCAACGCCCTCAGGAGCAGGGCTAGAAATGCCCTGCTGACGGAAGCGATTGCGAGCGAGGAAAAGGTCGAGCATGCAGCCGACGATCTCCTGTCGCTCGATGGAATGGACGAGCAGACTGCCAACCAACTGGCTGCAAAAGGCATTTCGACCCGCGATGATCTTGCGGATCTTGCAGTGGACGATCTGGTCGAGTTGACCAAAATGGATGAGGGGCGGGCGGCCCAGTTGATCATGGCAGCGCGTGCGCCATGGTTTGAATGAGGTGTAAGGGAAATCAATGGGACAGATGAATGTAGAGCAATTTGCCGCCGAACTGGGCGTGCCCGGTGCGCAGCTGCTCGATCAGTTGCGGGCGGCGGGTGTGGACAAACAGAAGCTCTCCGATATCGTGAGCGAACAGGACAAGACCAGGCTGCTTGAATATTTGCGGCGTGCTCACGGTACCGGCGAAGGTCAGAACAAAATCACCCTGACCCGTCGCCAGACTTCCGAGATCAGGAAAGCGGACAGCAGCGGGAAATCGCGAACCATTCAGGTCGAAGTCAGGAAGAAGCGCGTTTTCGTCAAGCGCGAGGAAGCGCCTGTTCAGGAGGAGGCGCCTGTCAAGATCGAAGCGCCTGCGCCCGAGCCGGCTCCGGCTCCCGTGGCTGAAGCGGCCGCCCCGAGAGTTCTCGACGAAGAGCAGCTACTGCTGCGCCAGGAAGAGGCGGCAAAGAATGCTGAACTGGCGGCACGCCAGGCGGCCGAATTCCGCGAGAAAGAGGAAAGAAGGCTGCAGAAGCGGGAGCAGGCGGAAGTCAAGCCTGCCGAGGAGGTCAAGGTCGAGGGGACGCTCCACAAGCCTGCTGCAACCGAAGAAAAAGGCGAGAAGAAGGGCGCCAAGAAGACTGCAAAACCGGTTTGGAAAGACGAAGGCGTCAAGAAGGGCGGGCTGAAGGTGCGGGGCGATCTGGGTACTTCGCAGGGCTGGCGCGGCGGGAAGAAGGAACACAAGAATCATCGCAAGGAAGAACATGCCTTTTCCATGCCGACCGAACCGATCGTGCGTGAAGTTCTGGTTCCCGAAACCATCAGCGTCGCCGCCCTTGCCCAGAAAATGAACGTGAAGGCAGCCGAAGTCATCAAGGTGCTGATGAAGCTCGGCAGCATGGTCACCATCAACCAGGTGCTCGATCAGGATACCGCGATGGTCGCGGTGGAGGAACTGGGGCATATCGCAAAACCGGCCAAGCTCGACGAGCCGGATGCCTACCTGACCGAATCCCTGCAGTCGCACGAGGCTGAACTCGAGCCGCGCGCGCCCGTGGTTACCGTAATGGGCCACGTGGATCACGGCAAGACCTCCCTGCTCGACTACATCCGCAGGAGCCGCGTTGCGAGCGGGGAAGCGGGCGGCATTACCCAGCACATCGGCGCCTATCATGTCGAAACGCCCAAGGGGATGATCACTTTCCTGGATACGCCGGGGCATGAAGCCTTCACGGCAATGCGGGCGCGCGGCTCGAAAGTCACGGACGTGGTCATTCTCGTGGTCGGGGCGGACGACGGCGTGATGCCGCAGACCATCGAGGCGATTCATCATGCCAAGGCGGCCAACGTGCCGATTGTCGTTGCCGTCAACAAGATCGACAAGCCGGAGGCGAATCCGGAGCGCGTCAGGCAGGAACTGGTCGCCCAGGGCGTAGTGCCCGACGACTGGGGCGGCGATACCATGTTCGTCGAAGTTTCCGCAAAAACCGGAAAGGGCGTGGACGATCTCCTCGACAGCGTCCTGCTTCAATCCGAAGTGCTCGAGCTGAAGGCCGCAAAAAATATTCCGGCAAAGGGCATCGTGATCGAGGCGAGGATGGACAAGGGCAAGGGGCCTGTCGCGACGATTCTGGTCCAGTCGGGTACCTTGAAGCGAGGCGATGTTCTGCTTTCAGGCGCGGCTTACGGGCGCGTGCGTGCCATGCTCGACGAAAACGGCAAAGCCATTCAGGAAGCCGGTCCTTCCATTCCCGTCGAAATCCAGGGACTCTCGGATGTGCCTGCGGCAGGGGCGGACGCGATGGTGCTGGCGGACGAGCGCAAGGCGCGCGAGATCGCGCTTTTCAGGCAGGGTAAATTCAGGGACGTCAAACTCGCCAAGCAGCAGGCTTCCAAGCTCGAAAACATGTTCGATCAGATGGCGGAAGATGCGGTCAAATCCCTTCGCATCATCGTCAAGGCGGACGTGCAGGGCTCCGCCGAAGCACTGGCCTATTCCCTGGAGAAGCTTTCCACGGACGAGGTCAAGGTCAATATCATTCACAACGGGGTGGGTGCGGTCACCGAGTCCGATGTCAATCTTGCCCTCGCCTCGAATGCGGTTGTGCTGGGATTCAACGTCAGGGCCGACGTCACGGCGAGAAAACTGATTGCGTCCAGCGGCGTGGACGTGCGCTATTACACCATCATTTACGAGGCGGTGGACGAAATCAAGGCTGCGCTCTCCGGCATGCTCGCGCCGGAGCGCAAGGAAAACATCATCGGGCTCGTCGAAATCAGGCAGGTTTTCAGGATATCGAAGGTCGGCGCAGTGGCCGGGTGTTATGTGCTGGAGGGCGTTGTCAAACGCGGATCCATGGTTCGCGTGCTTAGGGACGATGTCGTCATCCACAGCGGAGAGCTCGATTCGCTGAAGCGCTTCAAGGACGATGTCAAGGAAGTGAAAGCCGGCTTCGAATGCGGTCTTTCCCTCAAGAACTACAATGACATCGAAGTCGGCGACAAGCTCGAGGTATACGAGATTGTCGAGATTGCACGCACCTTGTGATGGGGAAGGATTCCGCCAGGGTCGAGCGCATCGCACAGCAGATTCTGCGTGATCTCGCCGAGTTGCTGAGGACCGAAGTCAGGGATCCGAGGATAGGCATGGTGACGCTCACCGGGGTGGAAGTGAGCCGCGACTATTCGCATGCGAAAGTGTATTACACGGTTCTGGGAAGCGAGAAGGACCGCAACGAAATTGCCGAGGGTTTGAAGCGCGCTTCGGGCTTCCTGCACAGCCAGCTTTTCCACAGGCTGAAATTGCGCGTCGTGCCCCAGCTCCATTTCGAGTACGACGCTTCCGTCGAGAGGGGCGCCTATCTTTCCAGGCTGATCGACGAGGCGGTCGGGGGCGGATCGTAATTTGATGAGGCGTCGCATCGACGGGGTGCTCCTGCTCGACAAACCGCTCGAGGTCAGTTCGAACGGGGCGCTGCAAAGGGCCAAAAGGCTGTTTTGCGCCGCCAAGGCGGGGCATACCGGCACGCTCGATCCGTTGGCTTCGGGGCTTCTTCCGATCTGTTTCGGAGAGGCGACGAAATTCTCGGCCATGATGCTCGATGCGGACAAGGTTTACCGTGCTGTCCTGAAACTGGGGCAAACCACCGCCACGGGCGATGCCGAAGGCGAAATCCTGGAGAGGCGGAATGTTGCGCTCGATGAGAAGCAGGTCGAAGCGGTTCTGGAACGTTTCAGGGGGGAAATCGGGCAGGTCCCTCCCATGCACAGCGCCCTGAAGCACAAGGGTAAACCGCTTTATGCCTATATCAGGGCCGGGGTGGAAATCGCACGCCAGGAAAGGCGCGTGACGATACACGATATCGTGATGGACAGGTTTTCGGACGACGAGCTGCATCTCTCGGTCAGATGCAGCAAGGGGACCTATGTCAGGGTGCTCGCCGAGGACATCGGGAAATCGCTCGGCTGCGGTGCCCATCTGAAGGGCCTGGTCAGGACGGGGATTGGGCCTTTCGATCTCGGGGAAGCTTTCACCCTCGACGAGATCGGGAAGCGGGAAGATCGCGATGCCATGCTGCTTCCATGCGATGTCCTGCTTCGGCAATTCGAGAAGCTGGTCGTCGGGGAAGCGGATGCGCGATTCCTGACCAGCGGAAGAGCGGTGGAGGTTCCTGCAGGGCAGGGGATCTACAGGTTGTACGATGTCGGGAATCGGTTCCTGGGTCTCGTGGAGGCGGGAGAAGACGGGAAAATCAGGCCGAAGCGCATGATGTCGGGGGATTTTCAGGCAATTTCTGCTTGAGGAAGACGCCTTTTAAAAGGTAAAATACGAAACTTTATTTTGGAGAAGCGGCAATGTCTATCAGCACCGTGCAAAAAGCACAGATCGTCAAGGATTACCAGCGGGCAGGGAGCGACACGGGTTCGCCCGAAGTTCAGGTCGCGCTGCTCACGGCCAGGATCAATTACCTGACCGAGCATTTCAAGACGCACATCAAGGATCATCATTCCCGCAGGGGCCTGCTGCGCCTCGTGAGCCGCCGCAGGAAGCTGCTGGATTATCTCAAGAGCGTCAATGCGGACAGCTACAAGACCCTGATCGAGCGTCTCGGCCTGCGCAAGTAACTTTTTAAAAGGACAGCACCTTGAATCATTACAAAAAAACTGTGGCTTATGGCCGCCATCAGCTGACCCTCGAAACCGGAGAGATCGCAAGGCAGGCGCATGGGGCAGTGATGGTCACCATGGACGACACGGTGGTTCTGGCGACCGTGGTGGGGTCGAAATCGGTCAAGCCGGGCCAGGATTTCCTGCCGCTCACCGTCGACTACATGGAAAAGACCTATGCTGCAGGTAAGATTCCGGGTGGCTATTTCAAGCGCGAAGGCAGACCGACCGAAAAGGAAACGCTGACTTCCCGCCTCATAGACAGGCCGATCCGCCCCCTCTTTCCGGAAGGCTTCTACAACGAAGTCCAGGTGGTGGCGACCGTGATGTCCTCCAACCCGGAAGTGGATGCCGACATCCTGGCGATGATAGGCACTTCCGCTGCGCTTGCCATTTCCGGCATTCCCTTCAACGGCCCGATCGGGGCGGCGAGGGTCGGTTATATCGGCGGACAGTATGTACTCAATCCCACCCTTTCCGAACTGAACGAATCCGAGCTCAATCTCGTCGTTGCCGGGACCGAATCCGCAGTACTGATGGTCGAATCCGAAGCGCTGCAGCTTTCCGAGGAAGTGATGCTCGATGCGGTGATGTACGGCCATAGCCAGATGCAGGCCGTGATCGGGGCGATCAACGAGATGGCTGAGGCGGTCGGCGCAGAGCCCTGGGACTGGAGCCCGCCTGCAAAAGACGAGGCATTGATTGCCGAAATCGCAGCGAAAGCCGAGAAAACCCTGAGGGAAGCCTATTCGATCAAGCAGAAGCAGGCGAGAAGCGAAAAAATAGGATCGATCCGGGACGAAGTGCTCGCGGCCCTCAACCCCGATTCCGATGCGGATCGCGGCCAGACCATCAAGACCCTGTTCAGCGACCTCGAGGCGAAGATCGTCCGCGACCAGATTCTGAATGGCGAGCCGAGGATCGACGGGCGCGATACCCGAACCGTCAGGCCCATCACCATCAGGACAGGCGTTCTGCCGCGCACGCACGGCTCCGCCCTCTTCACCCGCGGGGAAACCCAGGCGCTCGTCGTGGCGACCCTTGGAACCGAGCGGGATTCGCAGATTATCGAGGCGCTCCAGGGCGAAGTCACGGAACGCTTCATGCTGCATTACAACATGCCGCCCTATGCGACCGGGGAAACCGGGCGCGTCGGCTCGCCCAAGCGCCGCGAAATCGGGCACGGGCGCCTCGCCAAGCGCGCGCTGGCTGCGGTGCTGCCGAAGCAGGAGGAATTCGGCTATTCGATCAGGATCGTCTCCGAAATCACCGAATCGAACGGCTCCAGCTCCATGGCGTCCGTTTGCGGCGGATGCCTCTCCCTCATGGACGCGGGCGTGCCGCTCAAGGCCCATGTCGCCGGAATCGCGATGGGCCTCATCAAGGAAGGCAACCGCTTCGCCGTGCTGACGGACATCCTGGGCGACGAGGACCATCTCGGCGACATGGATTTCAAGGTCGCAGGGTCCGAAAACGGCATCACCGCGCTGCAGATGGACATCAAGATCACCGGCATCACCCGCGAGATCATGAAGGCCGCGCTCTCCCAGGCAAAGGAAGGCCGCCTGCACATTCTCGGCATCATGAAATCCGCCCTGGGCGGGACGCGCGAACAGATGTCGATCCATGCGCCGCGCATGATCAAGATCAAGATCAACCCTGAAAAGATCCGCGACGTGATCGGCAAGGGCGGTTCCGTGATCCGCGCACTGACGGAAGAGACCGGCACCCAGATCGACATTGCCGAGGACGGCACCGTGACGATCGCCTGCGTTTCGGCGCAGGGCGGGGAGCTTGCCAGGAAGCGCATCGAGGACATCACGGCCGACGTCGAAGTCGGCAAGATCTACGACGGCGTGGTGCAGAAACTGCTCGATTTCGGCGCAATCGTCGCAGTCCTGCCCGGCAAGGACGGGCTGCTGCACATTTCGCAGATTGCGCACGAGCGGGTGAATGCGGTATCCGACCACCTCAAGGAAGGCCAGCAGGTCAAGGTCAAGGTGCTGGAAGCCGACGAGAAGGGCAGATTGCGCCTTTCGATGAAGGCGATACTTCCGGAGCCTCCCAGGGAAGAACCCAAGCCTGAACCAGTCGCTGAATAAAAGAACCCGGGGAAACCCGGGTTTTTTGTCATGATCCAGACCAGAAAACTCTCCCTTTACCGGGGAAGCAATCCCCTGCTGCTGGACGTGGATCTGGTCATCCACGACGGCCAGAAGATCGGCATCACCGGGGCCAACGGCTGCGGCAAGTCGAGTTTCTTCGCCCTGCTCAAGGGCGAACTTCACCCGGATTCCGGAGAATTCGATATTCCGAAATCCGCCGTCATCGCCCATGTCGAGCAGGAAGTCGCGGCTTCCAGCAGGCCTGCGATCGAATACGTGATCGACGGCGATGCCGAATTGCGCAGGGTGGAGCGCGAAATGGCGGAGAATCCGGATGGGGAAAATCTCGCCCATGCCATTGCCCGCTTCGAGGAGCTGGGCGGCTACGGCGCGCGGGCGAAGGCTGCGCGCCTGATGCACGGCCTGGGCTTCAATGACGCGCAGGTTTCGAGACCCGTTGCCGGGTTTTCCGGCGGATGGCGCATGAGGCTCAATCTTGCCAGAGCGCTGATGTGCCGCTCCGACATCCTGCTTCTGGACGAGCCCACCAATCACCTCGATCTCGAGGCGGTCCTCTGGCTGGAGTCATGGCTCTCGAGCTACGAGGGCACGCTGCTCCTGATTTCCCACGACAGGGATTTTCTGGACGGCACGGTGGGTTTCATCTGCCATATCGAGAACAGAAGTCTCAAGCTCTATACCGGCAATTACGGCGATTTCGAGCGGCAGCGCGCAGCCGGTCTCGCCCAGCAGCAGGCCGTATTCGAGAAGCAGCAAAGGGAGGTCGCGCATCTGCAATCCTATATCGACCGCTTCAGGGCAAAGGCCACGAAATCGAGACAGGCCCAGAGCAGGATCAAGGCACTGGAGCGCATGGAGCTCATTTCGGCGGCCCATGTCGATTCCCCATTCCGCTTCGGGTTCGAGATTCCCGCGCCCGCCTCCAATCCGCTTTTGAAGCTCGACGGGGCTGCCGCAGGTTACGATTCGAAGGCTGTCGTAAAAGGCGTCACCCTGTCCGTCGAGCTGGGCAGCAGGATAGGGCTGATCGGATCGAACGGCGCGGGAAAGTCCACCCTGATCAAGCTGATCGCAGGAGAAATCCGGCCGCTCTCCGGCGAAAGAATCGAGGGGAGGGGGCTCAGAATCGGCTATTTCTCCCAGCATCAACTGGAGAGCCTGAGGGTCGACGAGAGCCCTTTCGAGCACCTCCGGCGGCTTGACGAGGCTGCGCGCGAGCAGGATATCCGGGATTATCTGGGCGGATTCGGATTTCATGGGGACACCGTCTTTACTCCCGTGGTCAATTTTTCCGGAGGGGAGAAAGCGCGCCTGGTTCTTGCGCTCATCATCAGGGGGCGCCCCAATCTGCTGCTTCTGGACGAGCCCACCAATCATCTCGATCTGGAAATGCGGCATGCCTTGACGCTTGCCCTTCAGGATTACGAAGGGGCCATCGTCGTCGTCTCCCACGACAGGCATCTCGTCAGAACCGTGACGGATATGCTGATTCTCGTGGAAGGCGGGGAGGCGATGGATTTCGAGGGGGATGTCGAGGATTACGGCAAGCGGGTATTGCAAAGTCCCGTGGAAAAAAAGCCTGAAAAGGAAAACAGGAAGCGCATCGAGGCGGAAGCGAGGGCGAGGCGCAGGCCGCTTCAGCTCAAAATCGCAAAGCTCGAAGAAGAAATGGAGAGGCTGGGGGCTGAAAAATCCGCAATCGACGAAAGCATTGCGGACCCCCGATTCTACCAAGACAGGGAGGCCGTGAAAGCGGCGCTTCTCAAGGTGGCGGAAATCGGATCGAAACTCTCCGAAGTGGAGAATAACTGGCTGGAACTGCAATCTGAACTCGAAGCGCTGGGATGAGCAGGCTCAGTGGTAATCCTCCTCGAGTTGATGGCGGATCGCCAGGATGGTGACGGTCTCCTTGTCCTCGATCTCGAAAAGGGCGACATAGCCCGCCGCGCCGAAGGGAATGAGCAGTTCGCGCAGGAAGGGATTCTCCGGGTCCGCCTTGCGGCAGGAGAAAGGAAATTCCGCGAGAAATTCGATGCTCTTGCCGATCGCTTCGCGCGCGCGAAGCGCGGTAGGACGGTCCTTTTCCAGGAGGAAGCCGAACAGCCGCTTCAGGTCTTCTCTGGCCGCTGCCGTGTAGCGGACCCTGAAGCTCATCGCCCAGCCAGCATCGCGTCCAGCTCGTCGAGTACCGATTCGGCGGAATAATATTCTCCGGACGCGCGTGCATTTTCCCGCGAGGCGAGGCCTCGCGAGACGAATTCCCTGTGCAGTTTTCTGCGTTCGATATGGGCCTTCAGCGACTGTTCCATGAAACTGGAAAGGCTTTCGCCTTTATGGAGAACGCTTTCAGCCTCAAGCCTGAGTTCCGGATCGACCCGAAGGGATGGCAGGGTTGCGCTTTTCATGTCAGCTCCTTGCGTTGCATATGCGATGCATTATGACCTTTCCGGGAAGGCAAGGCAAGCGGGCCTGTTGTTCTCCGGATGCACGGCGAGGGAACGGCCCGGGTCGCGAAATACCGGAAAAGCGATAATTCGAGACCGGACGCCGCAACTTCCCGGCGCGGCATGCTTCTTGGAACGATTCCAAGCTTTTGAATCGCCGTTGATTTCTTCCGGCTTTCGCCTTAACATGGCTGCAGTAGGAACGAATTTATGGGAATTTCCAGGATTCGACACCCGAAATGACGTTCTTATTTGCACCAATTGGGGTGCCGATTTTTAGTTAAATCCGGATAGCGCCCTGAATGGAAGATCGCACGGAATGAAACGCGGCGGCAAGCTTTAAATATAGGAAATTTGGGGCGCTGTATAAAGGCTGGAAATCGTGCTAAAAAAGCGAAGTGCGGA
>JAJZRP010000086.1 GCA_021802655.1 Pseudomonadota bacterium | reverse complement strand
CCGTGCTCGGCCTCGAAGAGCGGGAAAAGTCCGGATTCGACCGCAAGCCTTGCGACTTTCAGCGTGTCCGAAGGGCGCGAGCCCCATCCCAAAGGGCAGGGCACATGGATGTGGATGTAGCGGGCGCCGTGGATTTCCATGGCTTTCTTCACCTTGGCTTCGAGGTCGTGCAGGTTGGCAACGGATGCCGTTGCGACATAGGGAATGCGATGCGCCATGGCGATCAGCGGAACGTTCTTTCCCGTGCCGAAAACGTTCCCCGGATGAGCCCCGACTGCCGGGGTCGTCGCCGTGTGGGCGGCAGGAGGCGTTGTCGATGAGCGCTGCACCCCGGTGTTCATGTAGGCTTCGTTGTCGTAGCAGATGTAGAGCACGTCGTCGTTGCGCTCGAACATGCCGGAGAGGCAGGCAAAGCCGATGTCGGCGGTGCCGCCGTCCCCTCCCTGGGCAATCACCCGGACATCCTGCTTTCCCTTCACCTTCAATGCGGCGGCGATGCCGGTTGCGACCGATGCGGCATTGCCGAAAAGGGAATGCATCCAGGGAATCTGCCAGGAAGTTTCGGGATAGGGGGTGGAAAATACTTCGAGACACCCTGTCGCATTGGCGGCGATCACCCTGTTTCCTGTGGCCTGCATGGCGGCATCTATGGCATAGCGCGCCCCGAGCGCTTCTCCGCACCCCTGGCATGCCCTGTGCCCCGAATTGAGGGAATTCGTCCTTCTCATGTTGGCCTGGACGGCCCTTTGGGATTCGTCGAGGAGGCGGTTGCCCACGGTGAAGGTCCCGGTCTGGTAGAACTTGATCGGCTGAAGGGGCATGTTTTCTCCTAGGCTATGCGCGATGCGACCGTGCCGATCGATTTCAGGATATTTTCCGCGGCAGGACCGGATCTTCTCGTTGCCCTTTCCCGCTCGATCTGACGCTCGACCGTATCCAGGTCGAGATCGAGAAAATCGAGCAGTTCGAGTTCGTCCCTTTCGGCCTTGAGGAAGATGTCCCAGAGGGATTTCTTGGTGATGGCTCGTCCCCCCAGCCCTGCTATGACGGTATGCCCGTGGAGTCCCGTCCCGCTCAGGGATTTCCGGACGCCGTCGGACAATGGGCCGCCCAGGCCCGCCGAGAGCGATTTTTCCAGGACCACGATGCGCTTCGCACCGATCAGCGCCGCCCTGACTTCCTTCAGGGGGAAAGGGCGGAACGAGACGATGGCGAGGCTGCCTATTGCGTGCCCTTTGTTTCTCATTTCGTCGATCACGTCCTTGACGGTGCCGTTCACCGAACCCAGGGCGACGACGATGGTTTCCGCTCCTTCCAGCCGGTAGGGCTTGACGAGTCCCCCTGAGTCCCGCTTGAATCTTGCCGAAAATTCGGAAGCGATTTCCGGGATCAGTTCGAGCGCTGCGAGCTGCTTGCGATGCTGCAGGTAGCGGACTTCCGTGAACGCTTCCGGCCCCACCATGGCGCCTATCGATACGGGGTCATCGCAGTCCAGCACCTGGACCGGGTCGTATGGCGGAAGGAAGGCATCGACATCGCGCACCTCGGGAATCTCGATGCGCTCGCAGGCATGCGTCAGAATGAAGCCGTCCACGCAGACCATCGCCGGGCAGGAAAGGGCTTCGGCAAGCTTGAATGCCTGGATGTGCAGGTCGAGCGCTTCCTGGTTGGTTTCGGCATAGAGCTGTATCCAGCCGGCATCGCGCATCGCCATGCTGTCCGAATGGTCGTTCCAGATGTTGATCGGGGCGCCGATGGCCCGGTTTCCTATGGTCATGACGATGGGCAGCCCAAGTCCCGCTGCGTTGTAGACGGCTTCGCACATGTAGAGGAGTCCCTGGCTTGCGGTTGCGGTGTAGCTTCTCGCCCCCGCAGCGGATGCGCCGATGGCGACGGAAAGCGCTGCGAATTCCGATTCGACGTTGATGAACTCGCAGTTCGCGAGTTCCCCGGTTCTCACCATCTCCGCCAGGGCCTCGACGATATGCGTCTGGGGCGTGATGGGATAGGCACACACCACTTCGGGTTTGCAGAGCGCGATGCCTTGCGCTATCGCCCTGGAGCCTTCAAGCTGTTGCAGCACGGTGCATTTTCTCCTGTACGAAACGGAAGGCGGCATTCGCAGCGTCCCTGTTGTCCTTCCCGGTTTTCCCCCTGAATCTGTCCCCTATGGCCTGCAGCAGGAAATCGATTCCGATTTCCCCGCTCAATGCTGAAAATCCCCCCAAAAGCGCGGAATTGGGCAGGGGGCGGCCGATGTGTCTGAGCGCGATTTCGGTTGCCGGAAGGGTCGCGAGGCGATTTTCCGGATAGGTTTGCAAAAGCGCTTCGAGTCCGAGCTCGGCGAAGCTTTTTCCGGAATTGACGAGGATGAAACCTGATCTGGAAAGACCGCCGAACAGGTCGACCTGGTGCAGCAGGGTGGGGTCCTGGACGATGAGCGCATCGGGCTCCATCACGGGCTCCCTGAGGCGTATTTCACGGTCGGAGATGCGGCAGAAGGCGACCACGGGTGCGCCCATTCTCTCCGAACCGAAGCTGGGGAAGGCCTGGCTGTACTTGCCTTCGAGAAATGCAGCCACGGAAAGCATCTCGGCTCCCGTCACTACCCCCTGTCCGCCCCTGCCGTGTATCCTGACCTGGAACACATGAATTCCTT
>JAJZRP010000085.1 GCA_021802655.1 Pseudomonadota bacterium | reverse complement strand
CGAGCCCCGACAAGAGCTTGGCCGCAAGCGCCGCCACGATCAGCACACCCAGAAAAATCGCAGCAAATGCGATCAGCATGCGCAGCGGCGCGCCCGATATCGCCTGCGGCAGCATGCCCGAGAGCGCGGGCGAAAACATCTCCGCGCCCCAGAATGCGAGAACCCATGCCGCCAAAGACAGAACCTCCCGCACGAAACCGCGCATCACTCCCAGAAGTACTGAAACGGCCACAATCAGCAATACAGCGTAATCGATCGCCGTCATAAACTATTTGGCTTCGACGACCCCATCCAGCCCCAATTTCGCGATTTTCTTGTGCGCAGCATCCGCTGCTGCGCGGCTGGCATAGGGCCCCGCACGCACCCTGGTCTTGCTTCCGACAGATTCGACATAGGTTTTGATGCCCGAAGCAGAAAGCTTCGCCCTGAGATCTTTGACATTCGCGGCATTCGAGAAAACGCCGAGCTGGATTACATAGGTCTGGCTTACAGGCTTTTTCGTTTCCTTCGCGGGGGAATCCGGCTGGGCAGGTTTTTGCACAACGGGTTCCTGCGGCTTCTGTACCGCGGCCACAGGCGCCGACACAGGTGCCGTTACCGGAGCCGGGGCGGAAGCAGGCTGAATTTCAGGCTGGAAAGGGGATGCGGTCTTTTCGTCAGGAATCTGGATCTGGACATTGCCAACAGGTTTTGCCTGGTCGTCGAATACCATGGGCAAAAATATGGCGGCCAGGATCGCAAGCGCAATCGCACCGACCAGCCTTCTCCTTGCGCGCTTCCTGAGCTGGATTTCCTCTTCGGAAACAGTCTGTTTCGCCATGTCCTCTAGCTCCGCCGTCAGAGCGTATTCAACCTCGTGAAATCGGCAACCGTGTAAAACGAGCCGAAGACGATAATTCTATCATTTTCGGAAGCAGTCGCACAGGCATGATCCCGTGCTTCTTCGACCGAAGGGAAAGCCTTCACGGCGCACCTGTCCGGGAAAGCATGCCTGAGCCTTTCGATATCCGCGCCTCTCGGCGCATTCAGCCCAACGATCAGCCATTCGTCGATGCTTGCCTGCATCTCGCTCACCACGCCCTCGATATCCTTGTCGGCGAGCATGCCGAAGATGGCGATCGTCTTTCCATTGCAGGGCATATCGTGAAGGTTCGCCGCAAGCATTCCGGCCGCCTGCGGATTGTGTGCGACATCCAGAACGACCACAGGATTTCCCGGAAGAATCTGGAAGCGCCCCGGCAGTTTCAGATTCGAGAGCCCTTCGGCAATCGCATCCTCTCCGACATCGAGGTTCAATGCATCCAGCGCGGCAAGGGCCGCGCTGGCGTTCGAAAGCTGGAAAGCGCCCCTCAATGCCGGAAAGGGAAGATGCCTTCGCGAAATTTCCGGGCCGCGATAACTCCATGAATCTTCATCCCTGGAAAAGCCGAAATCGGCACCTATCCTGAGAAGCCCCGCGCCGATCTCCTGCGCATGGTTCAGGACCGACTGCGGCGCATCGAAATCCGCGCAGATCGCAGGTTTTCCTTTCCTGAAAATGCCGGCCTTCTCGAATCCGATCTCATCCCTGGTATTCCCCAGGTAACCCATGTGATCGTAATCGATCCCGGTGATCACCGCACAATCGGCATCGAACAGGTTCACGGCATCCAGTCTTCCGCCGAGGCCCACTTCGAGGATGGCGATGTCGACCTTTTCCGAAGCAAACAGCGCCACGGCAGCCAGGGTGGAAAATTCGAAATAGGTGAGGCTCGCGTCCTCCCTCGCCTGCTCCACCTTGGAAAAAGCCATGGCGATCGCTTCATCTTCCGCTTCCACTCCGGCTATCCTGATGCGCTCGTTGAAGCGTACCAGATGAGGCGAAGTGTAGCAGCCCACCTTGTATCCGGCTTGCCGTAGAATGGCTTCCAGCATGGCGCATGTGGAGCCTTTGCCGTTCGTTCCCGCCACCGTCACAATGGGAAATTCAGGATAAAGACCCATGCGCCTGCGTACCGGCTCCAGGCGGTCCAGCCCCATTTCTATGGTTTTCGGATGAATCCGCTCGATATAATCGAGCCAGGACGCGAGGGAATCAGGCATTCACCGCAGGCTGTTTCATCATGAGCGTGACGAGGCTGACCAGCTTGTCGCGCATTTGTCTTCTGTCCACGATCATGTCGACCGCACCATGCTCGAGCAGAAATTCGGCGCGCTGGAATCCTTCAGGCAGCACTTCGCGCACCGTCTGCTCGATCACTCTGGGTCCTGCGAAGCCGATGAGTGCGCCGGGCTCGGCGATCACCACGTCCCCTATCATCGCGAAGCTCGCCGACACGCCGCCCATGGTGGGATCGGTCAGAACGGAAATGAACGGCAGCCCCTCTCTCGCAAGGCGGGTGAGCGCAGCAGTGGTCTTGGCCATCTGCATCAGGGAGAGCAGGCCTTCCTGCATCCTCGCTCCGCCGCTCGCGCTGAACACGACGAATGGCATTTTCTGCTCGATCGCAACTTCAACGCCCCTGACGAAACGCTCCCCGACCACAGAGCCCATCGACCCCCCCATGAACCTGAATTCGAATGCGGCGGCAACCAGCGGCACGGTCTTGATGCTCCCGGCCATCACGATCAATGCATCGTCCTCGCCGGTTTCCTCCTGCGCCGCCTTGAGCCTGTCGGGAT
>JAJZRP010000007.1:21463-63183 GCA_021802655.1 Pseudomonadota bacterium | reverse complement strand
AAAATCAGGCGGGTCTATTATCCCGGTCTTCCTTCCCATCCGCAGCACAATCTCGCTTTGATGCAGCAGAAAACGGGAGGCGCCATCGTTTCCTTCGAGGTCGAGGGGGGGAGGGATGCCGCATGGAAGATCGTCGATTCGACCCGGATGATCTCCATCACCGCGAACCTCGGCGACACCAAGACCACCATCACCCATCCCGCGACCACCACCCACGGGCGGATTTCCCCGGAGGCGAGGGAAGCTGCCGGAATAGGCGAAGGGCTGCTGCGTCTCGCAGTGGGGCTGGAATCCGTCGAAGACATCATCAGGGATCTTTCAGCAGGCCTCGGCTGACTCGCCCGGGGCAAGAGCCCCGGTTACCCCCCGAACCAGTCTGTTTGGTATGGGCCTGTTAACAGGCTCTCACATCAATAGCCGGTCTTGCGTCCAGCGATTTCCGGCAGATCGGCGTCCGAGATCAGCGACCAGATCAGGCGGGCGACGGTCTCCGATGCAATGATCGTGTGGCTGTTGTTCGAGGCGAGGAGCTTCTCGCGCAGTTCCCTGCGCACGTCGGGAATGCCGGTCAGGTCGAAGATGATGTCGATCGCATTGCCCATGGCGACAACTTCGTCCAGCGTGGCGATCCTGATTCCTGCCGAGGCGGCCTGCAATTTGGCCGGTGTATCCGTGCGCTCTGCGACGCAGGCCAGATTGATGCTCAGCTTCTTCTGCAGCATGGCGCCCAGAAAGGCCGATCCTATTCTTCCCAGGCCGATGATGGCGATGTTCTGTTTTTGCATGATCCCCCCAAGCTAATTATTATGATTGGCGACTTGCCGCGAACAGTATATAAAAATTTGACGGATCAGGCACGATTTCTTGAAGCCCGGTGAGTGCGGTTTCGCAGGGAACAGCCATACTCCTGTCACGGTTTTCATTTATACTAGCAATTTACGAAAGATTTTTTACCCATGATTGCCAGCATGACCGGATTTGCTTCCGTCTCCAGGGAAACGGAGATCGGTTCGATCCTTCTCGAAATACGTTCCCTCAACCATCGCTATCTCGACATCCAGTTCCGTCTCCCCGACGAGTTGAAGTTTTTAGAGCCCGTGATTCGCGAGAAGCTGGCCTCGGAATTGAGCAGGGGAAAGGTCGATTGCAGGCTGAGCGTCAATGCCTCGGAAGAAAGCGAGACCCGCAGGAGTATCGATGAAGCGGTGCTTGCAAGGCTCGCCGGGTTGAACAGGGAGATCAGGGAAAAGATTCCCGAGGCTGTCAGCCTTTCCGTTGCGGAAATCCTGAAATGGCCAGGCATTTTCGGGAAGGAAAACTTATCACGGGAAAACGCTCAAACAGAAGTGGGCGAATTGCTGGATGCCGCCATGGCCGATTTTTCCGCAACGCGAAGGCGCGAAGGGGAAAAACTGAAGGCTATTCTGCTCTTGCGCATGGCGGAAATCAGGAAGAAGCTCGCGCTGGCCTCCCCGAGGATACCGGAACTGATCGCCTCCTTTCAGGAGAAGCTGGTTTCGCGCCTGAAAGCGGCAATGATCGATCTTGACGATGAGCGCATCAGGCAGGAATTGACGCTCTTCGCAGGCAAGATCGACGTCGACGAGGAGCTTTCGCGCCTTGCTGCGCATCTCGACGAGATGGAGCGGATTCTCGAAAAGGGCGGGGTGGTCGGAAAACGGCTGGATTTTTTGATGCAGGAGCTCAACCGCGAGGCGAATACCCTGGGGTCGAAATCTGTCGACATCGAGGTGTCCAGGATTGCCATGGAAATCAAGGTGCTGATCGAACAGATGCGCGAGCAGATCCAGAATATCGAGTAAGGAAAAGGTCATGGTAAGCGAAGAAGCGGGACAGTCTTTTCAGGCTGCAGTCGAGGAATGGAGTGAAATTCGCGGCGAAATCAGCGAAGATTTGCGCCTTGCCATCGGGAAATTGGTCGATTCCCACAAGGAGCAGTTCGCCGAGCTTTTCTACACGACCATGCTCGGCAATCCCGAAGCTGCGCCCTTCCTGGGGCATGATCTGATCAACAAGCGCCTGCGTTTCTCCCTCCAGAACTGGCTGTCCACCCTTTTCCATATCGACAGCGCAACAGACCTTTCGGAGGCGGTTGGCATGCAGAAGCAAATCGGTTTTGTCCATGCGCGCATCCATGTGCCTATCCATGTCGTCATGCGCGGGGCGAGGCTTCTGAAGCGGGAAATTGCAGGGCGCCTGTTTGCGGCAGGATTTGCTCCGGACGATCTCGCGAAGGGAATCGGATACACCGGGAACCTGATCGATCTTGCAATGGAGATCATCAGTTCGGCCTATGTGACGGGGACGGCGCGCAGTGTGCGCACCGACGAAGCCTATCGCCTGTTCTCCCTGAGCCAGAACATTTCCGTGGAGCGCGAAAGGCAGCGCGCCGCGCTCCTGGAATGGGGGCACCAGATGCTTTTCGCGCTTTACGGCGGGAAACGCTCGGCCATGCTGCCGATAGGCACATCAGCTTTTGGACTCTGGCTGCACCACAAAGCCAACGTCGTGTTCGAGGGGGCGCCTGAAATCCATCGCATCCAGTCGACTATGAACAGGATAGACGAGGATCTGATGGCGCGCCTGGAAAGCAGCGAAGGGGCGGAAATCGCATCGATCGTGAGCGAGATCGAAAGCAAGCTCCTGGAAATCAAATATCTGCTCACCACCCTTTTCGACCGATACCTCGAAATCGAAAACGCCAGGGACGTTCTCACTCGGCTTCTCAACAGGCGTTTCCTGCCTTCCGTGCTGAGCCGGGAGATCGCCATTGCGAACCAGCGCAAGACGGCGTTTGCAGTGCTGCTCGTCGATATCGATTTCTTCAAGGAGATCAACGACAGTCACGGCCACGAGGGAGGGGACATGGTGCTCCAGCAGTCGGCCGACCTGATACTGGGCCTGGTGCGTTCCGGCGATTTCGTTTTCCGCTACGGCGGAGAGGAGATTCTCATCGTTCTGGTCGAGGTGGGGGCTACTGCAGCATTCAACGTGGCCGAAACGATACGCCACCGCTTTGCCTCGACTCCATTCAAAGTCGACGGGGAGAAAACCGCTTCGGTCACGGTCAGCATCGGAGTGGCGGCATTCGACGGGCATCCGGACTACGACCACCTGATTTCGCTCGCTGACGAGGCCCTGTACCGGGCGAAAAACAACGGGCGAAATCGCTGCGAGGCGAGTTTCGAGGTCGGAAAATAACCGATTTCCCTTTCGGGAGCAAGCGAAGCATGGCGAGCTTACAGGAAATTCGTGGCAAGATCGGCACCGTGCGGAATCTGCAGAAGCTCACTCATGCCATGGAAATGGTGGCGCAATCCAAAATTCGCAAGGTGCGCGACTGCATGATTGCCGCCCGTCCCTACGGCGAAATAATCCGCAATGTTTCGGCGCACATGAGCCATGCCCATCCGGAATACAAGTCCCCCTATCTGGCGGTTCGGGAAAATGCCCGTCGCGTAGGTCTGCTGCTCGTCACATCCGACAAGGGCATGTGCGGCGCACTGAATAGCAATGCTTTGCGTTTCGTGCTCGGGCAGGTGAAAAACTGGACCGAGAAGAAAATCGATCTGGAAGTCTGCGCCCTGGGGGCCATCGGTCTCAGCTTCATGAAACGCATGAATGCCGACATCATCTCCAGCGCGGTCGGACTCGGGGATACGCCGCGCATGGAACAGCTTGCAGGACCTTCGAGAAAACTTCTCCATGCCTACCGGGAAGGCAAGCTGGATGCGGTTTTCATCTGCTATACGCGCTTTGTCAACACCATCCTGCATCAGCCCGTAATGGAGCAGTTGCTGCCGCTCAAGGGAGAAAGCCTTGGCAGCCCCTCGGGCTATTGGGACTACATTTACGAGCCCGATCCGAAAATCATCGTGGACGAGATGCTGAGGCGCTATATCGAGTCGCAGATTTACCTTGCCGTTGCCGAAAATATGGCATCCGAGCAGGGCGCGCGCATGGTCGCGATGAAGGCGGCATCCGACAACGCAGGTCATGTCATGGATGAACTGAAACAGATTTACCACAAGGCGAGGCAAACTGCGATCACCGAGGAAATCACGGAAATCATTGCCGGTGCGTCGGCCGTCTGAAAGGAAAACCAGTATATGGCAATGACCGTTCAGGTGGACATCGTCAGCATAGAAAGATCAATCTTTTCGGGCCTTGCCGAATTCGTGGTCGCCCCTGCAGAACTGGGGGAAGTCGGCATCTACCCGGGGCATGCCCCGATGATCGCGCGGCTCCGCTCGGGAATTGTGCGCCTGAGGCTTCCCGAGCGGAGCGACGAGGAAGTTGTCTATATCTCCAGCGGCATGCTGGAAGTGCAGCCGAGACGGGTGACCATTCTTTCCGATCTTGCCATCGTCGAGGAGGAAATGAGCGAAGACAGGCTCAGGGATGAAAAAAAGAAGGTCGATGAAACCATGAAAAATCGCGTCACGGCTCTGGAATATGCGAAAATCGAAGCGGATCTGGCTGCGGCATTTCGGGACCTGAACGGGATTATGCAGTTGAAACACCGCAGGAAAGGGATTTAGGGTGTTTGCGGTTGATCGGCCTTGCCGGATCGGCTATCCTTGGCCGACATTTCTTGGAGCAGGTCCTCAAAGCATGGAAAAAAACGGCAAGTCCGGCCTCATCACCCTTTCTCTTGCCGCCCTGGGAATAGTTTACGGCGACATCGGAACCAGTCCGCTCTACACCCTGAACACGATATTCACTGCCGGGATGCATCCCGTCCCATTGAATCAGGAAAACATCCTCGGCATCCTTTCCCTGATTTTCTGGTCGCTGATGATCGTGGTTTCCTTCAAATACGTGGTATTCATCATGCACGCCGACAACAAGGGAGAGGGGGGCATCATGGCATTGCTCTCGCTGGTTCTCGGCAAGCTGGGGAAAAATGGCAGGCGGCGCGCGACAATCCTGATGCTGGGGCTGTTCGGCGCGGCGCTGTTTTACGGGGATGGCGTCATCACGCCGGCCATCTCCGTCCTTTCCGCAGTCGAGGGATTGCAGGTGGCGAGTCCGCTCTTCAAGAGCTATGTGATCCCCATGACGCTCGCGATATTGTTTGCGCTATTTTTCTTCCAGCGCAAGGGCACTGCGAGCGTGGGGACTCTTTTCGGCCCAATCATGTGCCTCTGGTTCCTGGTGCTGGCGCTGTTCGGCATCCGCAGCATCCTGTCCGAGCCGCATGTGCTGGGCGCATTCAATCCCGTGCACGGCATGTTTTTCCTGGAGAAAAATCCCGGGATAGGCTTTCTTTCCCTGGGTGGAGTGGTGCTGGCGCTGACAGGGGCGGAAGCGCTCTATGCCGACATGGGGCATTTCGGCAGAAAGCCCATACAGCTCGCCTGGTTCGGCTTCGTGCTGCCTGCTCTGCTGCTCAATTATTTCGGCCAGGGCGCGCTCCTGATCCACGATCCGAAGGCGATAGCCAACCCCTTCTATCTCCTCGCTCCGCACTGGGCGCTTTTTCCTCTCGTCCTCCTTTCCACGGCAGCGACGGTGATTGCCTCACAGGCGGTCATTTCAGGCGCGTTTTCGATGACCAGTCAGGCCATCAGGCTGGGTTATGCGCCCAGAATGGAGACCCAGCACACTTCCGAGGAAGAGATCGGTCAAATCTACGTTCCGGGGATCAACTGGACCCTGCTTCTCGCAGTGGCAGCCCTTGTCCTCGGATTCAGGACTTCGTCCAGCCTCGCATCGGCCTACGGCATCGCCGTGACCGGCACCATGACCGTGACCAGCCTCCTTGCCTTCATTGTCGTCCGCAGACTTTGGGGATGGGGGCTGATCAGGGGGGCGCTGCTGATTTTGCCCCTGATGACAATCGATCTCGCCTTTTTTGGCGCCAATCTGATCAAGATCGAGGAGGGAGGCTGGTTCCCGCTCGTTCTCGCATCTGTCATCTTCACCCTGATGACGACCTGGAAGCAGGGGAGAGTTCTGCTTGCGGAGCGCATGAAGCGCGAATCGATAGCGCTTGAACCTTTCGTCGCATCGCTTTCCCGTGATTCTGTCGTCAGGGTATCGGGAACGGCGGTTTTCCTGACGGCCAATCCCGAAGGCGTGCCGCATGCGCTCCTGCACAACCTGAAGCACAACAAGGTACTGCACGAAAGGGTGGTAATCCTCAACGTGCTGGTGCAGGAAATTCCCCATGTTCCGGTGGATGAGCGCATTGAATACCGGGATTTGCAAAACGGATTCCACCGCATGATCGTCCGGTTCGGCTTCAAGGACGAGCCCAACCTGCCCAAAGCGCTTTTTGCCCAGAAGATCCTGGCGCTCGAGCCGATGGATACATCCTATTTTCTTTCCAGGGAAATGCTGATCCCGAAGGCGGGGCACAAAATGGCGCTTTGGCGCGAGAAGCTTTTCGTCGCCATGTTCCGCAATGCGGGCAGCGCCGTTCCCTTCTTCCGGCTTCCTCCCAACCGGGTGGTCGAGATCGGCGCCCAGGTGGTCCTGTAGCCCGCTTTCGGTTCGGGCGCAGACTGGGTACAATCGAACATTGAGAACTGATATCGACATGACCGGAAATCTTTTCATCATCAGCGCGCCCTCGGGGGCGGGAAAAACCAGTTTGGTGAGGGCGCTGCTCGAGGCCGACCCCAATGTACACCTTTCCGTCTCCTTCACCACGCGCATGCCGCGGCCGGGAGAAGTGGACGGGCGCGACTATTGCTTCGTTTCCGGGGAAGTTTTCGAGGAAATGCAAAAGCACGGGGAATTTCTCGAAAGCGCCCATGTGCACGGCAATTACTACGGCACTTCGCGCAAATGGATCGAGACCGAAAGACAGAAGGGGTGCGACATCCTGCTCGAAATCGACTGGCAGGGCGCTGCCCAGGTGAGAAAGCTCGTTTCCGGAACTGTTGGCATCTTCATCCTCCCGCCTTCGGTCGATGCCCTGAAGGCGCGCCTGACCGGACGCGGTCAGGACAGCATCGAAGTGATAGAGAGGCGCATAGCGGCTGCCCGCGAAGAGATGGGGCATGTGAAAGAATTCGACTATGTTATCATTAACGACGACATGGAAGAGGCGAAGCTGGATCTTGCCAGCATCATCAGGGCGGAACGGCTGAAGCTTGCAAGCCAGCTCGCCAGACACCATCAATTGATACAAGCGCTTATCTGAAGGAAACCAAATGGCACGCATCACCATAGACGACTGTCTCGAAAACATTCCCAACCGCTTCGAGCTCACCCTCGCCGCGACGATCCGGGCGAGGCAGATTGCCAACGGCTCGAACCCGATGGTGGAGCCCAACCGCGACAAACCCACCGTGATCGCCCTGCGGGAAGTCGCCGCAGGCAAGGTGGGTTTGGAAGTGCTCAACAAGGGTCTGGCGTAGGCGCCTTGCCTGAAGAACCCCTGCCCACCAGGGAAATATCCGGCTACCTTAAGCCGGAGGATGCGCTGCAAGTCGAATCCGCCTATCGTTTCAGCGAAGCAGCGCACCAGGGACAGTTCAGAATATCGGGAGACCCTTACATCTCCCACCCGCTCGCCGTCGCCAGGATTCTGGCCGAGTGGCGTCTTGACGGGCAAACCCTGACTGCAGCCCTGCTGCACGACGTGATGGAAGATACCGCCGTCACCAAGGAGCAGCTTGCGAATCTGTTCGGCCAGCCGGTGGCGGATCTCGTGGACGGCGTCAGCAAGCTCGACAGGATCGAATTCCAGACCCAGGAAGACGCCCAGGCGGAGAATTTCAGGAAAATGCTGCTCGCGATGGCGAGCGATGTACGCGTGATCCTGATCAAGCTCGCAGACAGGCTGCACAACATGCGCACCCTGGATGCGATGTATCCTGCGAAAAGAAAGCGCATCGCGCGGGAAACCCTGGAAATCTATGCCCAGATCGCCAACCGCATGGGGCTCAACAGCATCTACCAGGAACTCGAAGACCTCTCCTTCAAGCATCTCTATCCCTACCGGTACAGGGTATTCAGCAAGGCGATCAAGGCGGCGCGGGGAAACCGGCGCGAAGTGGTCGGCAAGATCCTGGACAACATCGTACAGCGCCTCAAGGAAGCCGGAATCGAGGCCCAGACCACCGGACGGGAGAAGCATCTTTACAGTATTTACCGGAAGATGCTTGAGAAAAAACTGAGTTTCTCGGAAGTTCAGGATATTTATGGCTTCAGGGTGGTGGTGAAGGACATTCCGACCTGCTACTACGCACTGGGCGTGCTTCACGGCCTCTACAAGCCTATTCCGGGAAAATTCAAGGATTACATCGCCCTTCCCAAATCGAACGGATATCAATCGCTGCATACCTCGCTTTTCGGCCCCTACGGCACCCCGATCGAGATCCAGATCAGAACCACGGAGATGCACAAGATCGCCGAAGCCGGCGTCGCATCCCACTGGCTGTACAAGAGTTCGGAAGCCAATCTGAGCGAGATGCAGCGCAAAACCCATCAATGGCTGCAGAGCCTGCTCGAATCCCTCGGGGAGAGCACGGATTCCGTGGAGTTCCTGGAGCATCTCAAGGTCGATCTTTTCCCCGACGAGATCTATGTATTCACGCCCAAGGGCAAGATTCTGGTGCTGCCCAAGGGGGCGACTCCGGTCGATTTCGCCTACAGCGTGCATACCGACATCGGGAGCCGCTGCCTTTCCGTCAGGATCAACGGGGAATTGAAACCCTTGAGAACGCCGCTCAGGAACGGGGATACGGTGGAAATACTCACCGCGCCCTACGCCAAGCCCAACCCGGCATGGCTGGAATACGTGATCACTGGCAAAGCCAGGACGCATATCCGGCATTACCTGAAAACGATGCAGCATGAGCAGTCCGCCATGCTGGGAGAGCGGCTGCTCAATCAGGCGATGGTTGCGCTCAAGATTCCGTCCGAGTCGGTGGACGATGCGAAATGGGACAGATTGCTGAAGTCGACCGGAGCCAAGTCGCGCCAGGACATCCTGACCGACATCGGGTTGGGGCGGCGGCTCGGCATCGTCGTGGCGAAACGGCTTGTCAACGGGGAGGTCGCCTCTCCTGAGGGGAAACCCGCCCCGCTCGTCATACGCGGTTCCGAAGGCATGGCTGTCGAATTCGCCAAATGCTGCAGCCCGATTCCCGGGGATCCGATACTCGGCTTCATCAAGAAAGGGCAGGGGCTCATCATCCATACCCATGATTGTCCCGTGGTCCGCAAAAGCAGGGTCGATCCGGCGAAATGCCTGGATGTCGAATGGGACAGCGAGATCACCCGGCAATTCGATGTCAGCATCAGGCTCGAAGTCAGGAACCAGCGCGGGGTGCTTGCCAGGGTCGCTGCTGAAATTGCCGAGGCGGGCTCCAATATCGAGAATATCAGCATGGAAGGGGAGGGAAGCTACACCACCATCAACTTTACCCTCCAGGTCAGCAACAGGATGCACCTTGCCCAGGTGATGCGCGCCCTGCGCAGGATTCCGGATGTGGTCAAGATCAGCCGGGTGAAAGCCTGAATTTCAGGAGCAGCCAGAGGAGTCCGGCAAGAGCTGCAATTGAGCCGAGGCTGAAAGTGATCTGGGGTCCGAAGGCACCCCAGGCATAACCTCCTCCCAGTGCGCCCAGAATACCTCCGGCGCCATAAACCAGACTGGTATAGAAGGACTGCCCTCTGGCCTGGTATCTTCCCCTGAAGAAATGATGGGTGGCGGCCATTGCTGCGGCATGGTGCGCGCCGAAAGTCGCTGCATGCAGGGTTTGGGCGAGGATGACCAGAATTGGAACGTCCACTGCCCATCCGATCAGGGAAAACCGCAGTGCGGCGCATCCAAGGCTGAAGGCGAGGATCGCTTTCAGGGAGAATCTCGCCATGATTTTCGGCATCAGGAAGAATACGCCGATTTCGCAGATGACGCCCAATCCCCAAAGCCAGCCCACGCTGCTTTTCGGGTAGCCGTGCGCAACGAGATAGATCGAATAGAAAGTGTAATAGGGGCCGTGCGCTGCCGTCATCAGAAGGCAGGAAGCGAAAAGCGCGATGACTTCGCTTTTGCCCAATATGTTCCAGACGGAAACTGAGTCGGTTTCGTGCGGGGTGTTTTTCGCTTCGGGAATTTTTCGGGAGAAGAAAAGAATGCCGATCATGAAGCCGAGTATGGCCCAGAGCAGTGCAGCGACGGGCATGCGGTCGAGGAGATAGCCGAGCGTGATCACCGAAAATATGAAGCCCGCAGATCCCCAGGAGCGGATCGTGCCGTATTTCCCGACTTTTCCGTCGAGATGGCCCAGCGTCGTCGCTTCAACGAGCGGCAGGTTCGAGCTCCAGAAGAAATTCATCAGCATCATGACGGCAAAGAGCCAAAGGAAATCCTTGCCGAAAAATACGCCGAGATAGGCGAGCAGGCCAAACAGGGCGGTCGTCCTGACGATGCCTATCCGCTTTCCGGTCCTGTCGGCCCGCCATCCCCAGAAATGGGGCGCGAACAGCCGCATCACATGCAATATCGACATCAGGATGCCGATCTGGAATGCGCTGAAATCGAGCGACTTGAGGTACAGGCTCCAGTAGGGGGTGAAAGCGCCGAGGAAGGCGAAATAGGAGAAATAGAACCCGGAAAGGCGCCAGTAGGGAATCTTTTCCGGCAAAGCTCAGTCCCGGGCCTTGCCCGGAATTTTCGGCGTGGGGCAGGAAACCTCCATATTCTGCGCCCTGTGCCTCAATGCATGGTCGATCAGCACGAGCGCAAGCATTGCTTCCGCGATCGGGGTGGCGCGTATCCCGACGCAGGGATCGTGGCGCCCGTGCGTCTCGACCTGGATGTCCTTAGCCGCCTTGTCTATGCTGCGTCTGGGCAGTCGGATGCTGGAAGTGGGTTTGACCGCGATGCGCGCGACGATATCCTGTCCCGTGGAGATGCCGCCCAGGATGCCGCCCGCATGGTTGCTGAGAAAACCTTTCGACGTCATCTCGTCGCCGTGCTCGGTACCTTTCTGGGCAACGCAGTCGAAGCCGTCCCCGATTTCCACGCCCTTGACGGCGTTGATGCTCATCAGGGCATAGGCGATTTCGGCATCCAGCCTGTCGTAGACCGGTTCTCCCCATCCCACCTGCATGTTCTCCGCGATCACAGTGATTTCAGCTCCGACCGAATCCCCGGATTTGCGCAGCGCATCCATGTAGTCCTCAAGCTCCTGCACTATGCCGGAATTCGGGGAGAAGAATGGATTTGCATCGACGGCTTCCCAGTTTTCAAAAGGAATTTCGATCGGCCCGAGCCGGGAGAGATAACCCCTGATTACGACGCCGTGGCGCAGGTTCAGCCATTTTTTGGCGATCGCCCCTGCAGCCACCCTTGCTGCAGTTTCCCTGGCGGAAGAGCGTCCCCCGCCCCGGTGGTCCCTGATGCCGTATTTCTGCCAATAGGTGTAGTCGGCATGGCCGGGCCGGAAGGTTTCCGCAAGGTTGCCGTAATCCCGGCTCCTTTGGTCTTCGTTGCGGATGAGGAGCGCAATGGGCGTTCCGGTCGTTTTTCCTTCGAAAACCCCGGAGAGAATTTCCACCCTGTCGGACTCGCGCCTTTGCGTTACATGCCTGGAAGTTCCGGGTTTGCGCCGGTCCAGATCCTTCTGGATATCTTTTTCGCAAAGCGCCATTCCGGGCGGGCAGCCATCCACCACGCAGCCGATCGCAGGACCGTGGCTTTCGCCGAACGATGTGACGCAGAAAAGGGTGCCTAGGCTGTTTCCTGACATGGGTTTTCCATAGAAAAATGAAATTCTAGCATATTGCGGGAGGGGCCATGCTCGGATAAGATTCATCCCATATTTGCCATGGGAGGGACATGAAGCCGGTTGCTATTTTTCGTCATGCGAGAACAGAGGGTGCGGGGTTTTTTTCGGACTTTTTGAACGAATCCGGCATTCCATGGCAGCTCTTCAGGGTTGACGAGGCGGAATCCGTTCCGGTTTCGTCCGATTCGTTTTCCGGGCTCGTTTTCATGGGCGGCCCGATGAGCGTCAACGACGATCTTCCCTGGATAGCGCCTGCGCTCGACCTGATCAGGGATGCGGTTTCTAAGGAGGTTCCTGTTCTCGGGCATTGCCTGGGTGGACAACTGATGGCGAAAGCCCTGGGTGCCAAAGTGGGAAGGAATAGGGCCAGGGAAATCGGCTGGGGCAGGGTCGAGGTTTTGGGCGATGCCGAGAAATGGTTCGGCGGCATGCAAGAATTCGACGCGTTTCATTGGCATGGGGAGACCTTCGAAATTCCGCAGGGAGCAAACAGAATTCTTGCCAGCGGATGGTGCGATAACCAGGCATTTTCTTACGGGCCGCACCTGGCCCTGCAATGCCATGTCGAGATGAACCGGGAAATGGTGAGCCAATGGTGCGAAAATGGCGCCGACGAAATCGCTGCCCATCTCGGGGACAGCGTGCAGAGCGTTGCTGCGATGCAGCAGGATCTGGATGCCAGGGTTTTGCAGCTCAACCGCGTTGCAAGGAGGATTTACGGTGCCTGGGTGGGGAATCTGGTCAAATGACTTCGTTGCTGAGGGCTGCAGATGCGCCAGGGTTTTTGACAGGAGGCGGCGCTTTTTTCTTCGATGCGGGTGAATTCCAGGCCTATCCTGAAGCCCCTTCCCTGGAGGACGGAGTAAATCACCCTGACGTCTGCTCATCAAGCCTGTTCGGAACTTTTCGCAATCCTGGGCGAGCGGTACCGGCACGTTAATTTCAATCCCTGAAATTCTGGTATTGCAGCGGGAAATCGGCGATGGATTTTTTCACCAGGGCTATCGCAGCCTGAAGATCGTCGCGCTTTGCGCCGGAGACGCGAACGGCCTCACCCTGGATGCTCGCCTGGACTTTCATCTTGCTGTCTTTGAGCAGCCTCACGATTTTCTTGGCAAGCTCGGTCTCCACGCCGACTTTTACGGTGCATGCACGCTTCACCTTGTTGCCTGACACCTTCTCGATCTTTTCCGAGATGTCGAGGCATCGTATGTCGACGCCGCGCTTGGCGAGCTTGCCGTTCAGGATGTCCTGAACCTGGGAGAGCTGGAATTCGTTGTCGGCATGGAGGGTCAGAACCAGTTCGGCCTGTTCGACGCGGGCGTCCGACCCCTTGAAATCGAAGCGCGTGCCGACTTCCTTGTTGGTCTGTTCGACTGCGTTCTTGACTTCGGTTTTGTCGACTTCCGAGACGATATCGAATGAAGGCATGGTTTTCCTAGCAGAAGTGGCAGACGTAATCGAGCGGCTCGTTGGTTTCGATGTCGAATGAGCTGTTCCCCGGGATGCTGAAGGATTCACCGGCGCTGCAATTCTGCCATGGCCCATCGCCTATCCTGATGCGACAGGAACCGGAATGGATTTCCATGATTTCGGGAGATGCGGTTTTGAAGGTGAGCGAGGACGGAAAAATCACGCCCACCGTTTTTTTCGTTCCGTCCGGAAAGAGCAGGGTGTGGCTGATGCATTTCCCTTCGAAGAAGATGTTCGATTTCTTGACTACGCTGACATTGTCGAATTGGGTCATTTCCTGTTCCTCAGTCTGGCGGCTATCCTGAGCCGCAGGGCGTTGAGTTTGATGAAACCTGCAGCATCCTTCTGGTCGTATGCGCCCATGTCCTCCTCGAAGGTGGCGATGGTCGCATCGAAAAGCGAGTCGGTCTTCGATTCGCGTCCGCAAACGATGGCATTGCCTTTGTAGAGCTTGATTCGCACCCAGCCGTTCACGCTTTCCTGGGAAGCGTCGATCATCTTTTGCAGCATGGCTCTTTCCGGGCTCCACCAGTAGCCGTTGTAGATCAGGCTGGCATAGCGCGGCATGAACTCGTCCTTGAGATGGGCGACTTCCCGGTCGAGCGTCAGGGATTCGATGGCGCGGTGCGCTTTCAGCATGATGGTTCCGCCTGGAGTTTCGTAGCATCCGCGGGATTTCATGCCTACATAGCGGTTTTCCACGAGGTCGAGCCTGCCTATGCCGTGCTTGCCGCCCAGCCTGTTGAGCTCGAACAGCACGGAAGCGGGAGACATTTCGATTCCGTTGATCGAAATGATGTCGCCGCGGCTGAATTCGAGATCGAGATATTCAGGCGAATCAGGCGCAGCTTCCGGCGAGACTGTCCAGCGCCACATGGATTCCTCGGGTTCTGCAGAGGGGTCCTCGAGGATGCCTCCCTCGTAGGAGATGTGGAGCAGATTGGCATCCATGCTGTAGGGGCTGCCGCCACCTTTCTTTTTTTCGATCGGGATGGCATGGCGCTCGGCGTAGGCGAGCAGCTTTTCGCGTGAAGTCAGGTCCCATTCGCGCCAGGGAGCGATAACGTGGATATTCGGTTTGAGCGCATAGTAGCCGAGTTCGAAACGCACCTGGTCGTTGCCCTTGCCGGTTGCGCCGTGGCTCACCGCATCCGCTCCGGTCAAATTGGCGATTTCGATTTGGCGCTTGGCAATGAGTGGCCTTGCGATGCTGGTTCCCAGCAGGTATTCGCCCTCGTAGATCGCATTCGCCCTGAACATCGGGAAGACGAAGTCGCGCACGAATTCTTCCCTCAGATCGTCGATGAAAATTTCCTTGACCCCGAGGGAAGCCGCCTTGGCTCTCGCAGGCTCCAGTTCTTCGCCCTGCCCGATGTCGGCGGTGAAGGTGACGATTTCGCAATGATAGGTATCCTGAAGCCATTTCAGGATCACCGAGGTATCGAGTCCCCCCGAGTAGGCCAGGACGACTTTGTTGATTTCAGGCATATGGGTTCATTCCAGGAGAGGTTTATTTGTTGATTTTTCCGAGAAGCAGGTATTCGATGAGCGCTTTCTGTGTATGCAGCCTGTTTTCGGCTTCGTCCCATACCACGCTCTGGGGGCCGTCGATCACTTCGGCTTCGACTTCCTGTCCGCGGTGAACGGGCAGGCAATGCATGAAAAGCGCATCCGGCTTGGCGAGCGCCATCATTTCCCGATCCACCCTGAAATCGGCGAAATCCTGGATGCGCTCTTCGGCCTCGTCTTCGTAACCCATGCTGGTCCAGACGTCGGTGGTGACGAGGTCCGCTCCCCTTGCCGCTTCATGGGGATCCTCGAAGCATTCGAGGTGCATGGACTCGAAACTCTCGCCGCGTTCCGGTTCGACTTCGTAGCCTGGCGGCGTGGAGACATGCAGATTGAAATCGAGGATTTTTGCCGCTTGCATCCAGGTATTGCACACGTTGTTGCTGTCCCCGATCCAGGCCACGGTTTTTCCCCTGATCGATCCCCTGTGCTCGATGTAGGTGAAGATGTCGGCGAGGATCTGGCAGGGATGGTATTCGTCGGTCAGCCCGTTGATGACGGGAACCTTGGAGTGGGCCGCGAAACGCTCGATGATCTCCTGCTCGAAGGTGCGGATCATGACGATATCGACCATCCTCGATATCACCTGCGCGACATCCTCGATCGGCTCGCCGCGCCCGAGCTGCGTGTCCCTCGAATTCAGGAACAGGGCGGACCCGCCGAGCTGGTTCATTCCGGCCTCGAAAGAAACCCGGGTGCGGGTCGAATTCTTTTCGAAAATCATGGCCAGCGTCCTGGAGCGCAGCGGCTGGTAAAGGTCGCGCTTCACATGCCTTGCCTTCAGCAGCTTCGAGCGCTGGAACAGATATTCAAACTCGGAAAGCTCTAAGTCCTTGAATTGCAGAAAATGCTTAGGCTTCATAACATTATGGTTTGACAGGCTCGCCGTCAATTCCCCCTCAGAAAATCGATGATCAGGGCGGATACTTCGTCCACCATTTGTTGTGCTTCTGCCTCATTCATGACGAGCGCTGGAAGGAGACGTACCACCCTGTCCGCCGTGACGTTTATGAGAAGGCCTTTTTCCAGCGCCATCAATGGCAGCTCAAGGCAGGGCCTGTCGAGTTCGATGCCTATCATCAGGCCCTGTCCGCGTATCTGGGTGACCCCATGGATGCCTGAAAGCTTCTCGGCGAATCCCGCCTTGACGCTTTCCCCGAGCTTGCCGGCGTGCTCCAGCAATCCTTCCTTCTCGATTATAGCCAAAGTCGTCAGCGCTGCGGAGCAGGCGAGGGGATTGCCGCCGAAGGTCGATCCGTGGTTGCCCGCCCTGAATACTTCCGCAGCCGCTCCCCTGGCAAGGCATGCGCCTATTGGAACGCCCGAGCCGAGTCCCTTGGCGAGCGTCATGACGTCAGGCACGGCATCCCCGTGCTGAAAGGCGAACCATTTTCCGCTCCTGCCCGTTCCGCACTGAACTTCGTCGAGCATCAAAAGCCAGCCGTGCCGGTCGCAGATGCGCCTGAGTTCCATCAGGTAATTCGCCTCGGGAACCTGAACGCCGCCTTCGCCCTGATAGGGTTCGACGAGTACCGCGACGATGCTCTTGTTGTGGGCTGCCACCTGTTCGACGGCGGGGATGTCGTCGTAGGGAACCCTGGCGAAGCCTGAAAGGAGCGGTTCGAATCCGGCCTGGACTTTCCTGTTTCCGGTCGCTGAAAGGGTGGCCATGGTTCGTCCGTGGAAGGATTTTTCCATCACGACGATGGTCGGAACTTCGATTCCCCTGCCGTGGCCGCAGAGCCTTGCCAGCTTGATCGCGGCCTCGTTGGCCTCTGCCCCGGAATTGCAGAAGAATGCCTTGTCCATGCCGGAAAGCGCGCACAACCTGTCGGCGAGTGCTTCCTGCTTTTCGATTTCGTAAAGGTTCGAGGTGTGAATGAGACGTCCGGCCTGCTCCGAAATCGCTTTGACGAGTTCGGGGTGGGCGTGTCCCAGGCCGTTGACGGCAACGCCGGAGACTGCGTCGAGATAGCGGTGCCCGGCCTTGTCCCAGAGCCATACCCCTTCACCATGCTCGAAGCTGACGGGAAGCCGCTTGTAGGTGTTCATCACGTGAGACATTTGTCCATCCGAAATAGAAATCGGCGGCAAAGCCGCCGAAACGAAACGCTATATTTATCCGAATTGGCCATTCGTTGCAAGAACAATTTGATTTTCAGGATGCGCAGGGAGAATTGCTTCCGCATGCGGTCCTGCCTTGACGGGGGTTCCTGGCGGGCTGGCCGGGCGTTGCCCGGCCGGGGGATTACGCCATTGCCTTGATGGCTGCGGACAGGCGGCTCTTGTGGCGCGCTGCCTTGTTCTTGTGGATGATTCTCTTGTCGGCTATGGAATCCACGGTGCCGACGGATGCCTGGAATACGCTTTGCGCAGCAGTCTTGTCGCCGGCTGCGATCGCCTTCTTCACTTTCTTGATGGCGGTGCGAAGCTCGGAACGCAGGCTCGCGTTGTGCTCGCGCTGCTTGTCGGATTGTCTGGCACGCTTCCTGGCTTGTGCGCTGTTGGCCATGTAAACTCCTCGAAATCTGGGTAAAATCGAAAATGATACGTTTATTCGCTTCCTTTGGCAAGACAAAATATAATGCGCAAATCGCATCCACCGGGTAGAACATGAACTTGTTGAAAGCGCTCGCAGCCACGAGCAGCATGACGCTGCTCTCGCGCATCATGGGGTTCGTGCGGGAAGTGATTATCGCCGGGGTTTTCGGCGCCGGCCTTTATACCGATGCGTTCTTCGTCGCATTCAAGATCCCCAACCTGTTGAGGCGCCTGTTCGCGGAAGGGGCATTTTCCCAGGGTTTCGTTCCCGTACTGGCTGAATACAAGACCAGGCGCGGGGAAGAGGATACGAGGGTGCTCGTGGACCATGTTTCAGGCCTCATGGCGCTCGTCCTTTTCGTGGTCACCCTGATCGGGGTGGCGGCGGCCCCCATCGTCATCTATGCCAGCGCACCGGGATTTTCGCAGGATGCCGCCAAGTTCGACCTCACGGTGACGCTCCTGAGGATCACTTTCCCCTATATCTTCTTTATTTCCCTGGTATCCCTCGCGGGCGGCATTCTCAACACCTACAGCCGGTTTTCCGTTCCCGCTTTCACGCCTGTCCTGCTCAATATTTCCTTCATCGCCTGCGCGCTTTTCCTTGCACCGCATATGCATCCGCCGGTGCTCGCGCTCGCCTGGGCGGTATTTCTGGGCGGCGTGCTGCAATTGCTGTTTCAGGTGCCGTTCCTGCTTCAACTGCATATGCTGCCGAGATTCAAACTGGATCTCGGGGACCCCGGGGTGTGGCGCATCCTGAAATTGATGGGATCAGCCGTTTTCGGCGTTTCGATCAGTCAGGTGAGCCAGTTGATCAACACCATTTTTGCTTCCCTCCTGGTCACGGGGAGCGTTTCCTGGCTCTATTATGCGGACAGGCTGATGGAATTTCCGGCTGGAATGCTCGGGGTCGCACTGGGCAGCATCCTTCTTCCCAGCCTGGCCAGGCACCATGCCGAGAAGAGTCACGACGAATATGCGAAGCTGCTCGACTGGGGCTTGAGGCTCACCTTTCTTCTCACGCTGCCCGCTGCGCTTGCGCTTGCCTTGCTTGCTGCGCCGCTGGTTGCGACGCTCTTCTATCACGGCGCGTTTAACGTGCACGACCTTTACATGACGCGCAACGCCGTTCTCGCTTACAGCGTCGGCCTTCTCGGGCTGATCCTGGTCAAGGTGCTCGCCCCGGGCTTCTATGCGCGCCAGGATATCAAAACGCCGGTCAGGATAGCGATCGTCACGCTTTTCCTCACCCAACTGATGAATCTTGCCTTCATCGGAATTTTGAAGCATGCCGGGTTGGCGCTTGCGATCGGCCTCGGCTCCTGCTTCAACGCCGCCATGCTGTTCAGGGGACTGAAAAAATCCGGGGTCTATTTTCCCCAGCCGGGATGGGCGCTGTTTTTTGCCAGGATCCTGCTTGCGCTCGCCGTGATGGGCGCCCTGATCTGGTATGCGTCCGGCAGTGTCGAATCCTGGCTGAGAGACTCCATGCTGCATCGCGCCCTGCACCTCCTTTTGCTTGTTGTCCTGGGTGCTTCCTCCTATTTCGCGACGCTCAGGCTTGTCGGAGTCAGACTTGCCGATTTCGCGAAGCGCGGCGCCTGATCGGCTGTTCCTCGGGTATAATGCCGGTTTCGATTTTCGCTTGCGGAGTTTGACATGCCGATCTACGAATACAAGTGCGCTTCCTGCGGATTCACCAAGGACTGCATCCAGAAAGTGAACGATGCCCCCCTCACGGTTTGCCCGGAATGCGGCAGGGAAACCTTTTCCAAGCAGCTTTCCGCCCCGGGATTCCAGCTCAAGGGCAGCGGGTGGTATGCAACCGATTTCAAGGGAGCTTCCAAGCCGGCGACGGAAGCCAAGCCCGAGGCTAAATCCACGGAAGAAGCGGTCTGATGAAGCGCTACTTCATCACCGGGCTTCTGATCTGGGTGCCGCTCGGCATCACCTTCTGGGTGCTGCGTCTCTTGATCGGCACCATGGATCAGACCCTTTTGCTGCTTCCCGCGCACCTGAGGCCCGAGGCGATATTCGGGTTTTACATTCCCGGATTCGGCGTCATCCTGACCCTCCTGGTGGTTTTTCTCACCGGACTTTTCACGACCAACATCATCGGTCAGAGGCTGCTGATGTTCTGGGAAGGGCTGCTCTCCAGGATTCCCGTTGTGAAGTCCATCTACTACAGCGTAAAGCAGGTTTCCGACACGCTTTTTTCCAGCAATGGCGAAGCCTTCAGAAAAGCGCTGCTGGTCCAGTATCCCAGGGAAGGGTCTTGGACGGTCGCATTTCTCACCGGGCAGCCCGGCGGGGATGTCGCCAACCATCTCGGTGGCGATTACGTCAGCGTCTATGTTCCCACGACCCCGAATCCCACCTCGGGTTTTTTTCTCATGATGCCGAGGAAGGATGTCATCGAGCTCGACATGAGCGTTGACGATGCGCTCAAGTACATCATTTCCATCGGGGTGGTTCCCCCCGGCGGCAAGAACTGAAACTTCAAGAAGATAACCATGCGTACAGACTATTGCGGCAATATCGATACCAAACATTTGGACAGCACTGTCACCCTCTGCGGCTGGGTGCATCGCAGACGCGACCACGGCGGGGTGATCTTCATCGACCTGAGGGACAGGGAAGGGCTGGTTCAGGCGGTTTTCGCCCCGGAGCGCCCGTTGACCTTCACCCTTGCCGAAAAAGTGAGGAGCGAATATGTCCTGAAGATTACCGGGCGCGTGAGGAGAAGGCCGGAAGGGACGGTGAATCCCAACCTCAGGAGCGGGGAAATCGAGATCGACGTGACCGAACTCGAGATCCTCAATCCTTCGCTTCCCCCGCCTTTTCTCATCGAGGACGAGAATCTCAGCGAAACGGTGCGCCTCACGCATCGCGTGCTGGACCTGCGCCGTCCGCAGATGCAGGCCAATCTCAGGCTGCGCTACAAGGTCGCGATGGCGATGAGACGCTACCTGGACAAGAAGGGTTTCATCGATATCGAAACCCCGATGCTCACCAAATCGACCCCGGAAGGCGCGCGCGACTACCTCGTGCCGAGCCGGGTCCATTCAGGGCATTTTTTCGCGCTTCCCCAGTCTCCGCAGCTCTTCAAGCAGATGCTGATGGTGGCGGGATTCGATCGCTATTACCAGATCACCAAATGTTTCAGGGACGAGGATTTGCGCGCCGACAGGCAGCCGGAATTCACCCAGGTCGACATCGAAACTTCCTTCCTCTCGGAAGGGGAGATCATGGACCTGATGGAGAAGATGATCCGGAAGCTGTTCAAGGATACGCTGGGCGTCAAACTTGCGAAATTCCCCAGGATGACCCATGAAGTCGCCATGGCGAAATACGGTTCCGACAAGCCCGATCTCAGGGTGAAACTGGAGCTCACCGAACTCACCGATCTGATGAAAACGGTCGAATTCAAGGTGTTCCGCTCGGCCGCCGACATGAAGGGCGGACGGGTCGCAGCATTGAGAATACCCGGAGGGGCTGCGATTTCCAGGAAGGAGATCGACGACTACACGGCATTCGTCGGTATTTACGGCGCAAAGGGGCTCGCCTACATCAAGGTAAACGAGGACGGATTGCATTCCCCCATCCTGAAATTCCTGCCCGAGGACGTGATTCAGGCGATACTCGAAAAAACCTGCGCGGTAGCCGGTGACCTGATCTTCTTCGGCGCAGACAAGGCCGGGATCGTCAACGACGCGCTCGGCGCACTGAGGGTCAAGATCGGCCACGAGCGGAATCTGCTGGATCCGGGATGGAAGCCGCTTTGGGTGGTGGATTTTCCCATGTTCGAGTACGACGAGGAAGAAAAGCGCTGGGTTGCGCTCCATCATCCCTTCACTTCGCCCAAGGACGGCCACGAGGATCTGCTGGAGCAGGATCCCGGTTCCGCGCTTTCCAAGGCCTACGACATGGTCCTGAACGGATGGGAGATCGGCGGGGGGTCGGTGAGGATACATCGTGAAGAAGTCCAGTCCAAGGTTTTCAGGGCGCTCAACATCGGAAATGAGGAGGCTCTGGAAAAATTCGGCTTCCTGCTGGACGCGCTTCAGTACGGCGCTCCTCCCCATGGCGGGATCGCTTTCGGGCTGGACCGGGTGGTGACGATGATGGCAGGGGCGGAATCGATCAGGGACGTGATTGCCTTCCCCAAGACCCAGCGCGCCCAGTGCCTGTTGACCCAGGCGCCTTCCACGGTCGACGAGAAGCAGCTGCGGGAACTCCATATCCGTCTGCGTGAATCCCAAACCGCCAAGGGCTGATGCGGATTCTCCATGCCTCCTTCCTGGTGTCGAATCTGGAAGCTTCCCGAAGTTTCTACGGAGGCATTCTCGGCCTGGATACCGACCCAAACAGACCGGATCTCGGTTTCCCGGGGATCTGGTATCAGCTCGAGCCCGGGCAACAGATTCATCTGTTGCAGTTGCCCGATCCCGATTCCGGGAGAGTTGATCCGGAACATGCCGGGCGGGACAGGCATGTTGCCTTGTCCGTCCCGAATCTTGAGGCGCTCTCCGCCAGGCTTCTTGATGCCGAAGTCCCGTTCAGCTTGAGCCGCTCCGGGAGGCGCGCGCTGTTCTGCCGTGATCCCGATGGCAACGCCCTGGAATTCGTCGAATCATGAAGCCGCTCGCAGCGCTCGTTCTTCTCGCGGTCATTTGGGGCTACAACTGGGTGGTGATGAAGTCCGCCCTTCAACATGTCGGCCCCTTCCAGTTCGCCGCGATGCGCACCTTTTTCGCAGCGATCCTGATGCTTCTTCTCCTGCCCCTGTTGAAAAGGCCGCTGCGCCCCACTTGCATTCCACAGACTGCCCTGATCGGGCTGCTTCAGACGTGCGGCTTCACCGGGCTCGTCGTTCTGGCACTGGTCACGGGAGGGGCGGGGAAGGTCGCGGTATTGAGCTACACCATGCCTTTCTGGGTGATGCTGCTCGCCTGGCCCCTCCTGGGGGAGAAAATCGGGGGGCTGCAGTGGATCGTCGTCGCAGCATCCTGTGCAGGACTGGTTTGCATCCTCGAGCCCTGGCATATGAAGGGGAGCGTTCTGAGCGATCTTCTGGCGGTATCGGGAGGGCTGTGCTGGGCGCTTTCCGTGATCATGGCCAAAAAGCTGCACAAAGCTGCGCCGGAAATGGATCTCTTTTCCTTCACCGCATGGCAGATGCTGATCGGCTCCCTTCCGCTTGTCTTCATTGCCCTGGTTTTTCCGGAAAAGCCTGTGGTATGGACCTATTACCTTGCAGGGGCAGTGCTTTACAATGTCGTTGCGGCGAATGCCCTGGCTTGGCTGCTCTGGCTTTATGCCCTCAGGAATCTCTCTGCCGGAACGGCGAGCATGGTTTCCCTGCTCGCTCCGGTGATAGGGGTGCTTGCGGCATGGCTGCAGCTCGGGGAAGTGCCCTCGCATCTGGAAGCGCTCGGCATGCTGCTGATCGGCCTTGCTCTTTCCCTGATCGCCTATCTGGGCATGCGCCGCCACGAATCCCCGGATCCCGCTATCGCGCAGGAATAGCTTGCAATGCGTCCCGGATTTTCAGGATCACGCTTTCCCAGTCGCCATCCTTTCCCTGCCTGAAAAGACGCATCGTCGGGTACCAGGGGGAATCGTCTCGATCCTTCAGCCAGCGCCAGTCTGTCTTGAATTGCGGGAGCATCACCCAGCAGGGCTTGCCGATTGCCCCGGCGAGATGGGCGATGGACGTGTCGACCGAAATCACGAGATCGAGCATGGAAAGGATGGCTGCGCTGTCTGCGAAATCCTTTATTTCGGAGCCTAGATGAGTAAGGGGAAGAAAAAAATGCTTCGCTTCATTTTCCCCGTCACCCTTCTGCAGGCTGACGAAAGCGACATTTTCGACATCCCACAAGGGGGAGAGCATGGAAAGTGAGGAAAGAGAGCGCCTGGCGTCGTTTTCGTGCAGTGGGTTTCCCTTCCAGACGAGTCCAACATGCATCTTGCCTTCGTCTGGCATGCTTCCTTGCCATTTTTCGATTCTTTCGGGAGCAGCAAAAAGGTAGGGGATTTCTGCAGGGATGGATTCAATCCCGGTCCGGAGGTGATGCGGAATGGAAAGCGGCATGGTCCAAAAATCGAAAGGTTCGTCCGGCAAGCCTTTCTTCACCGGCCATACCTCGTCCGCCCCTTCCAGGGTTTCGAAAAGCGTTTCGAGTTCTTCCCTGCAAGCCAGAGCGATTCTGGAAGCACCTGCTTCTTTGAGCAGGGGAAGATAGCGGCAGAACTGGATCTCATCGCCGAATCCGAACTCCGGCCAGACGAGCAGCGACTTCCCCTCGAGGGCTTCGCCTTCCCATCTTGGAAAGGGAAGCTCGGGGACGTTGATTTTACCCGGGTGGCGCGCTTCCAGATTTTCCCATCCTTCTGAGAAGCGTCCCTGCGCGAGGAGCAGATAGGCGAAATTGAAGCGGGTGTTCGGATTGTCCGGGGCCAGTTCCAGGGAAGTTCTGAAGCAGGTTTCCGCTTCCTTGTCCCGCTTCAGGCAGGCGAGCAGGGCACCGTAGTTCGAATAGGTTGCGGGTTTGGGATCGAGGGCAAGGGACTGCCTGTAGAGGATTTCGGATTCATCGAAGCGCCCCGATCTGGCGAACAGATCGGCGAGATTGGAGAGCGTCTCGGGGCTGGGGCGGATGGCGAGCGAAAGCCTGAACGCCGCTTCAGCCTGGGCGAGGCTTCCGCGTTGTTGCAGCAGGATGCCGAGATTGGTATAAGCCTCGAAGCAGTCGGGCTGCTGTTCTATCGCGTTCCTGAAACAGGCGATCGCCGCATCCGGCTCGCCCGATGCCATGAGGCGGCAGCCTTCATGGAAAAGCTCATCCGAGCTTTCCACGCTGCGCTTTCAACTGCGCCAATGTCGAGGCGAAGCCGGCAAGTCGGGCCCGCTCCTGCTCGACGACGGCGGCCGGGGCGCGTTCGACGAATCCGGGATTGGAAAGCTTGGCTTCGCATTTGTCGATCTCGTTCCCGATCTTGCCGATTTCCTTGTCCAGCCGTGCCAATTCGGCTCCGACATCGATCTCGATTTCGAGCATCAGCCTGAATTCTCCGGCTATCGCGACAGGCGCATCGATTTTGGGCAGTTCGCTTGCGGCGCTCACATCCGAGAGCCTGGCCAGAGCCTTGAGATAGGGTGAGAAGGATTCGATGGTTTTGGTTTCTCCCGCGACAGCGAGCGGCACCTTCTCGCCCGGAGAAAGATTCATTTCGCCCCTCAATTTCCTGCATGCCTCGACCATTTCCTTGAGCAATGCAATGTTCGCAGTGGCATGCAGGTCCACGCGCGCCTCGTCCGCAACCGGATAGGGCTGGAGCATGATGGTCTCTCCGGATTTTCCGGCAAGCGGGGCGACTTTCTGCCAGAGTTCTTCGGTGATGAAGGGAATGATCGGGTGGGCTAGGCGCAATGTCGCCTCCAGCACGCGCACCAGGGTTTTGCGGGTTGCACGCTGCTCGGCCTCGTCGCCGCCATTGAGCTGCACCTTGGCAAGCTCGAGGTACCAGTCGCAGTATTCGTCCCAGACGAATTCGTAGAGGGCGCGGGATGCCATGTCGAAGCGGTAGCTGGAAAAAGCTTCTTCCATCTCGTTCTCGGCTTGCTGCAGGCGCGAGATGATCCACCTGTCGGCATCGGAAAATTTCAGAGGCCTGTCGCCGTCGAGGCCGGTGTCCCTGCCTTCGGTATTCATCAGCACGAAACGCGTTGCGTTCCACAGCTTGTTGCAGAAATTGCGGTAGCCTTCGCAGCGGTTGAGATCGAACTTGATGTCGCGCCCGTGCGAGGCGAGGCTCGCGAAAGTGAAGCGCAATGCATCCGTTCCGAATGCCGGGATGCCGTTACCGAAGTGCTTTCTCGTCGCCTTTTCGATGGCCTCCCTCTGTTTCGGATTCATCAGGTTGCTGGTGCGCTTTTGCACCAGATCTTCGAGCGAGATGCCGTCGATGAGGTCGATGGGGTCGATCACGTTGCCCTTGGACTTGCTCATCTTCTGCCCTTCCGAATCCCGTATCAGGCCGTGCACGTAAACTTCCCTGAAGGGTGCTTTCCCGGTGAAATGCAGGGTCATCATGACCATGCGCGCCACCCAGAAGAAAATGATGTCGAAGCCGGTGACGAGGACGGAAGTCGGCAGGAAGGTTTCGAGTTCCGAGGTTTCAAGAGGCCATCCCAGGGTGGAGAAGGGCCACAGCGCCGAACTGAACCAGGTGTCCAGCACGTCTTCGTCCTGTATCAGTTTACGCCCGTCACCTGCATTGCCTTGAGCTTCTTCGAGGGTCCTGCCGACATAAACGTTGCCGTCTTCGTCGTACCAGGCGGGAATCCTGTGTCCCCACCAGAGCTGGCGCGAAATGCACCAGTCCTGAATGTTTTCGAGCCACTGGAAATAGGTATTCGACCAGTTTTCCGGAACGAACCTGATTTCTCCCGTTTTCACTGCCGAAATGGCGGGTTTCGCCAGTTTTTCCATGGAGACGAACCACTGATCGGTGAGCATCGGCTCGATCACGGTATGCGTCCTGTCGCTTTTCGGGACCATCAGCTTGTGCGGTTTGGTCTGCAGCAGGAGTCCGGCTTCCTCCAGGTCTTTGAGGATCCGGCGCCTGGCGTCGAACCGGTCCAGTCCCTGGTATTCGAGGGGAGCCATGTCGCTGATTTTCGCATCCGGCGTGAAGATGCCGATCGGAACCAGATTGTGGCGCAGGCCGACCTGGTAATCGTTGAAGTCGTGGGCAGGCGTGATCTTGACGCAGCCCGAGCCGAATTCCGGATCGACGTAATCGTCGGCAATGATGGGGATGGAGCGCTCGCAAAGGGGGAGCCTGACATGGCGGCCGACGAGATGACTGTAGCGCCAGTCCTCCGGGTGGACCGCAACAGCGGCATCCCCGAGCATGGTTTCCGGCCTCGTGGTGGCGACCTCCAGATATTCGTCGCTGTTCTCAACCGGATAGCGGATGTACCAGAGATGCCCTTCGGTTTCTTCGGAGACCACTTCCAGGTCCGACACCGCGGTTTGCAGCACCGGATCCCAGTTGACGAGGCGTTTGCCGCGGTAGATCAGGCCTTCCTCGTAAAGCCTGACGAAAACCTCGGTCACCGCCTTGGAGGGCCCTTCGTCCATGGTGAAGCGCTCCCTGGACCAGTCGGCGGAAGCGCCGAGGCGCCTCATCTGGCGCGTGATGGTGGAGCCCGATTCGTCCTTCCACTGCCAGACATGTTCGAGGAATTGTTCCCGCCCCATGGCGCGCCTGTCCAGTCCCTTCGCTTCGAGCTGGCGCTCGACCACGATCTGAGTGGCAATGCCCGCATGGTCGGTTCCCGGCTGCCACAAGGTCGGACTGCCTTTCATCCTGCTGTGGCGGATCAGGCAGTCCATCAGGGTATCCTGGAAGGCATGGCCCATGTGCAGGGTTCCCGTCACATTGGGCGGGGGGAGCATGATCGAATAGGGGGGCGCCGCGTGAGTATGCCTGGGCTTGAAATAGCCGGAGGACTCCCACAGGGGATACCAGCGACTTTCTATCGTTTCGGGTTCGAAGCTTTTTGCAAGTTCCATGATCTTTTCTGTCGGATTGTTTTGCTGCACGGCCTCTTTTACGGCCGCCTGGATGAATTCTTTCATCTCCTGCCTGAAGGCGTCGAGTTTCTTGTCCAATGTTTGCAGTATATTGCCTGTCAGGTCGCTCATCCGGTCCCCTCCGGGTTGGCCGACGATCTCGGTCAATGTCGGAATGGTTTCCTGATTCGATGGCTCCCCTTTGTGCTTCCTGAAAAGCGCATCCATTTTTCTGAATGCTTCGTCCTCCGGACTCATCCGCCTTCTCCGAGCTTGTGGTGGTGGATTTCGTATCCCCTGTCGCGGTAGAAACGGTACCTTTCCCTCGCATCCTTTTCTCCATCCTTGTCCACAATTTCGACGAGGCGCTGAAAGCGGCTGAAAAATGGTGGAGAGTCGTTTTTCAGGTTGAGCAGGACTTCGTCGTGGGGAAGCGCTTCGCCTGCTTCGGCGATGATGACGGGGGTCACTTCAGCGACGGGGTCGCTCGCATGGCAATGGGGAATGAATCCCGTGGGGGGATAGCGCCAGAGCATTTCGTCGAGCTGCCTGCTGGTCTCGATGTCGGGGGTGAGGATCATGACGCGCAAACCCTGCTTGACGGCCTTGGCACTCAGCCTGCATGCGGTTTGCAGCCTGTTTTCGGCATGCGTGTAGAAATCGATCCGCGTCATGCGCCGCTGGAGCGTTCTATCAGGAATCGGGTAAGCAGCGGAACGGGGCGGCCGGTCGACCCCTTGTGTTTGCCCGAGCGATGCGCCGTGCCTGCGACATCCAGGTGCGCCCAGCGGAATTGTTTCGTGAACCTTGCGAGAAAGCAGGCTGCGGTGACGCTTCCCGCCGGGCGGCCGCCGATATTGGCCATGTCGGCAAAATTGCTTTTCAGCTGTTCCTGGTAATCTTCCCAGAGCGGCATCTGCCAGGCGCGGTCGCGCGCTTGTTTTCCGGCTTCGAGTAGCTCGGAAGCCAGGGCCTCGTCGTTGCTGTAGAGGCCGGATGCGACATGCCCGAGCGCGATCACGCAGGCGCCGGTCAAGGTTGCGACATCGACCACGGTTTCGGGGTCGAACTTTTCGGCATAGGTGAGCGCATCGCACAAAATGAGGCGCCCCTCTGCGTCCGTGTTGAGCACTTCAATGGTTTGCCCGGACATGCTGGTGACGATGTCGCCGGGTTTCGTCGCGCTCCCGCCGGGCATATTTTCGCAGCTCGGCACGATCGCGACGATATTGAGTCGGAGCTTCATTTGCGCGGCTGCCCTGATCGCGCCGAGAACGCTCGCAGCGCCGCACATGTCGTATTTCATCTCGTCCATGTCTGCGCCCGGTTTGAGCGAGATCCCGCCCGAATCGAAAGTGATGCCCTTTCCGACCAGAGCGACAGGTTTTTTGTTTTTTGCAGCGCCACGGTATTCGAGCACGATCAGTTTGGGAGGCTCATGGCTGCCGCGTGTGACCGAAAGGAGGGAGCCCATGCCGAGGGCCTTCATGTCCTTCTGTTCGAGGATGCGTGATTCGAGCTTGAATTCCTTTGCGATTTCGAGCGCCTGGCCGGCGAGATAGCTGGGGGTGCAGACATTGCCCGGGAGATTTCCGAGATCCTTGGCGAAATTCACGCCTTCCGCCACCGCGATTCCCTGCTTCAGTGCAAGTTCGGCTCCGGTGTCCAGCGCAAAAAGGGAAAGTTTCTTGAGCGTATCCCGCTTGTTCCCGGGTTTGCTCTTCATTTTGTCGAAATGATAGAGGCCATCCATGACCTCGAGCACGGCATGATGGATGTTCCATTCCGCGTTTCTGTCCTTGACCGGGATGGCGGTGAAGTAGAAGGCGGCATCTTTCGCGCCGGTATTGCGGATGGCTTCCAGTGCGGCATGGATGGCATCGATATAGGCTTTTTCGGCGAATTCCGCTTCCTTGCCGAGGCCTACCAACAGCACCCGCTCTGCCGCAATGCCAGGAACATGGTGCAGGATGAGGCTGGAACCGCTGCGCCCTTCCATGTCGCCGCGCTTGAGGATGCCGGAAATATGGCCGCCCGATGCGTCGTCGAGCGATTTTGCGGCATCGCTCAATTTCCGGGTTTCAAATATGCCGATTGCGATGCAGCCAGTCTTCAGTTTTTCCGGAAGGGCGCTTTTTATGCTAAATTCCAAGTTTTTCTCCTGCGAAGGCGATGCGTTCAGAGCCGATGACGAATTATCCACGGACTGCCGGCAAAAAGTCAAAGCGGCTGTTCGACGAGAGCGTGCAACGCGAACTCTCCGGCGTTGCGCTCGCCGTTTTTTCGGTGCTGCTGGGGATTGTCGTCGTGACCCAGTTGAGTCGCCTGCTTGCGGAAGCCGCGAGCGGAACGCTGGCTGCGAAAGGGGTGGCTGTCCTGCTCGGGTTTTCCGCGCTCAACTATCTTCCCGTCCTGCTTTCCATTACCTTGTTCATTTCGGTGTTGCTTACTCTGACGAGAAGCTATCAGGACAGCGAAATGACCGTCTGGTTCGTGAGCGGGGTGAGTCTTCTGAGATGGATCAGACCGGTGGTTTTTTTCGCTGCGCCTTTCATCCTGACCATAGCCGTTCTGAGCTTCAGCCTGACACCCTGGGCGATATCCCAGAGCGACAGATTCAGAAAGGAACTCGAGAGCCGCGAGGAAATGACCAATCTTGCGCCCGGCGTTTTCCGCGAATCGAGCCAGGCCGACCGCGTCTATTTCTTTGAGCAGGGGCTGAATAACCGGGTGAGCAACATTTTTGTGCAGACCACCCAGAACGACAAGGTGGGGACGATAGTTGCCAATTCGGGTTATCAGGAAATAAAGGATAACGGCGACAAGTTTCTGGTTCTGCTCAACGGTACCCGCTACGAAGGGAGGGAAGGGTTCCCGGACTACAGGATCATGCATTTTGAACGCTATGAAATGCGTACGGAGGCTTCCGAAGTGAAGTCAGGCATTCCCGAGGCCAAGGCGCTTCCCACCACCGAACTGCTTCGCAACGAAACGCCTGTGAATGTGGCCGAACTCGGCTGGCGGACCGGCATGCCATTGAGTGCCCTGCTCCTCGCGCTCCTTGCCATCCCGCTCAGCTTCGTGAATCCCCGTGCGGGGAGATCGCTCAATATCGTCATGGCGATACTTATCTATATGATTTACAATAATATATTCAGCATGTCAACGGTCTGGGTGATGCGCCGGAAGATCGGACCGCTGATCGGCCTTTCCGGGGTGCATGTCGGAATGATCGCCATTTTGACAATCCTTTTCTACTGGCGGATTTCCGGTTTCCCGTTTTTCAGGAGGAGAACATGAAAATCCTCCAGCGCTATCTGGCCAGGCAGATTTTTGCAAGCACCTTGCTGGTGTTCTCGGCCCTGCTTGTATTGTTCACTTTTCTCGACCTCATCCATGAACTGAACGATGTCGGAATCGGCAATTACCATCTGCTCTATGCGGTTGTCTACGTATTGCTCAATATTCCGGGACATGTCTATGAACTCTTCCCCATTGCTTCACTGATAGGCACCCTGTTCGCCCTTGCTCAGCTCGGTGCGAGTTCGGAGATCACGGTAATGCGCGTGTCCGGCATGTCCGGGAGAGATCTGGCGGTATTCCTGCTCAAGACAGGGCTTGTTTTCGTCGCATTGACTTTTGTTTTTGGCGAATTTCTGGCGCCTTTGAGCGATGCCGCTGCACAGCGGCTACGGCTCAAGGCGACGAAAAGCGTCGTCGCCCAGGAATTCCGTTCGGGCCTGTGGGTCAAGGACGAGGGGAGCTTCATCAACGTGAGGGAAGTTCTGCCAGACACTACCCTGATTGGAGTGAGGGTTTTCGAATTCGACGATAGGCACGCGCTGAAATCGATCAGTTTTGCAAAAAATGGAAGCTATCAGGGCGAGCATGTCTGGAAGCTGGAAAATGTCGTGCAAACCCGCTTCGATGCCGACTCGGTTTCAGTTTCGGATATTCCGGACTACAAATGGAAGTCCATCCTCACGCCGGATCTTTTGAGCGTGTTGCTGATTTTCCCCGAGCACATGTCCATTCTGACGTTGCACCGCTACATCAATCATCTGGTGGAGAACAAGCAGCAGGCGACGAGATACCAGATCGCCTTCTGGACCAAGCTCGTCTATCCGTTCGCGGTGCTGGTCATGATGCTGATTTCCCTGCCGTTCGCCTACCACAGGCGGCGCGAAGGGGGGGTGGGCGCAAAGATCGTGGCGGGAATCATGATCGGTCTCGTGTTTTACCTGCTGAACCAGTTGTCCGCGCGCCTTGGACTGATCAACGACTGGCCGCCTTTCCTGAGCGCGGCATCCCCGACGATAATCTTCCTTATTTTTGCTGTGGCGATGCTGCAGTGGGTTGAGCGGCGCTAGCCGGGAGCGGCGCACTGCGCTGTTTCGTTCCTTCGAATTGCCTGTAGCGCAGCCACTTTTCCCGCACTGCGCGGCGCTCTTCGGGGGGCAGCTTTTTCAGATTCTGGAAGTTTCTTCTGGCGAGCATGCGCTCTTCGGGTGTAAGCCTGCTCCATTCCTCGAGCCTTGACTGGACGCGCTTTTGCTGGATGGGAGAGAGTTGCGGGAAACGCTTTGCCACGCCAAGCAGCTTTTTCTTCTGGAATTCCGGGAGCCGGTTCCATTGCGGTGCAAGTGGCGCGAGCACTGCCCGTTGCTGGGGGGAGAGCTGGTTCCATTGCAGCGCCTTCTGCGCCATGGCGAAAGACGGAAGGGAAAAGCACAGCGCGAGAATTATTGCTGGGAGCGGTTTAGCCATGAATCGAAGAATTTCTGGTCGGTATAGGCCGGAACCGGCAAGTCGTCCGCAAGCAAGGCTGCATCGATATCGGTGGAATCCGGCGGCGGCGTTTCCTTGGCTGTTCCCCAGTACAGGATCGCGCATACGCCGAGGACGAATGCCGCCATGGGCAGCCATACCCCGATTTTTGGGTGCGGGAGATGAAGGGCGCCACCCCCTTCCAGCGCGAGTTCGTAAGCCTCGTAACGGGAAAGCGCGTTTTGCCTTGCGCTTTCCAGGTCTTCCAGCATCTTGCCGTCGATCGTATCGAGGCTGGAATCCAGGTATTCCCTGATTTTGTCCGTGTTCATAATTCAATTCCCCGGGATTTCAGAAATTCGGCAATGGCATGCGTTGCCCTCGAACAATGCGTTTTTACGCTTCCTTCCGAGCAGCCCATCGCCGCCGCCGTTTCGGCGACATCCATTTCCTCCCAATAACGCAGCAGGAAGGCTTGGCGTTGACGGAGAGGCAAAGATTCCAGCGCTTTTTCCACATGGGCCACGACCTGCGTCCTTTCGAGCCGTTCCGGCGGGTTTTCGGATTGCCTGAAATCCTGTGCATCGATGATTTCCAGCGGGTCGGCATCTTCGTCTCCTGCAGGGTTCAGGGAAGACAGGAGCGTGGTCCATGCCGATCTGACCTTCTGTCTGCGGAAATAATCGTGGATGGTGTTTTGCAGGATGCGCTGGAACAGCATCGGAAATTCTTCGGCCGGCTTGCCCGAATATTTTTCGGCGAGCTTCAGCATCGCGTCCTGCACGATGTCGAGTGCACCGTGTTCGTCCCGAATAGCAAATAGGGCTTGCTTGAATGCACGCCGCTCGACGTCCGCCAAAAACAGGGAGAGTTCCTGATAGGTAGCCAGTTTTTCAGCTCTTGTAGCGTTTCGACATGAAATCCATTCTAGCAATTTTTCATTGTAATCAGTATATTTTTTGAGCGTAACGGCGCAATTCTGGCCGCTGCGCGATTTTTCGGACTTGACCAAAAGCCTGTCAAACGTTACTGTTCACTGTTCTGCATTCAAAATTTTGGCTCAAGGTAATCTTATGGAATTGACAGGCGCGGAAATCGTGCTGCGCTGCCTGCAGGAGGAGGGAGTCGAGCATGTTTTCGGATACCCTGGCGGGGCGGTGCTGTTCATCTACGATGAATTTTTCAAGCAGGACAAGGTCAAGCATATATTGACGCGGCATGAGCAGGGCGCAGTCCATGCGGCCGACGGCTATTCGCGTTCGACGAAAAAAGTGGGGGTTGCGCTCGTGACTTCCGGTCCCGGTGCGACCAATGCGGTGACGGGCATTGCGACAGCCTACATGGATTCCATTCCGATGGTGATCATCAGCGGGCAGGTGCCGACGCCCGCCATCGGGCTCGACGCCTTCCAGGAAGTCGACACCGTCGGCATCACCCGCCCCTGCGTCAAGCACAACTTCCTGGTGAAGGATGTGAAGGACATCGCGTCCACCATGAAAAAGGCGTTCTATCTCGCCTCCACCGGGCGCCCCGGGCCGGTTCTCGTCGACATTCCGAAGGATATCACCCAGCACAAGACCGAATTCGTCTATCCGGAGTCTGTCAGCCTGCGTTCCTACAACCCGGTGACCAAGGGGCATCCAGGCCAGATCAGGCGTGCGCTGCAGTTGATCCTGGAAGCGAAGCGGCCCATGGTCTACACGGGCGGCGGGATCACGCTCAGCAATGCTTCCGGGGAGCTTGCCGAATTCGTCAGGATGATGAATTTCCCCTGCACTAATACCCTGATGGGCCTCGGCGGCTATCCTGCCACCGACAGGCAGTTTCTCGGCATGCTCGGTATGCACGGCACTTATGAGGCCAACATGGCGATGCAGGAGTGCGACGTCCTGATCGCCATCGGCGCGAGATTCGACGACCGGGTGATCGGCAACCCCGAGCATTTCTTCAATCCGGCGAGGAAAATCATCCATATCGACATCGACCCCTCCTCGATTTCCAAGCGCGTCAGGGTGGACGTCCCCATCGTGGGCAACGTTCAGGACGTGCTGCAGGAAATGCTGAAGGCACTGAATTCCAGCAGGGAGCGCGTCGACGCCGCCGCGCTCGAATCCTGGTGGAAACAAATCGAGGAATGGCGCAGCCGCGACTGCCTGAAATACGACAGGCAAAGCAAGCTCATCAAGCCGCAAATGGTGGTGGAAAAGCTTTATGAAGTGACGGGAGGGGACGCTTTCGTCACTTCCGACGTGGGGCAGCATCAGATGTGGGCAGCACAGTTCTACAAATTCGACAAGCCGAGGCGCTGGATCAATTCCGGCGGGCTGGGCACCATGGGTTTCGGTCTTCCGGCAGCCATGGGAGTCCAGGTGGCGAATCCGGGTGCCAAGGTCGCCTGCGTGACGGGAGAAGGGAGCATCCAGATGTGCATCCAGGAGCTTTCCACCTGCAAGCAGTATCATCTGCCGATCAAGATCATTGCCCTCAACAACCGCTATCTCGGCATGGTGAGGCAATGGCAGGAATTCTTCCACGGCAACCGCTATTCCGAGTCCTACATGGATGCGCTGCCCGATTTCGTGAAGCTCGCCGAAAGCTATGGCCATGTCGGCATGAGGATCGAGTCTCCCTCGGACGTCGAAGGCGCCCTGAAAGAGGCCTTCGCACTGGAAGATCGCCTCGTCTTCATGGATTTTGTCACCGATCAGGCTGAGAATGTCTTCCCCATGGTCCCGGGCGGCAAGGGACTCAGCGAGATGATTCTGGTATAAGGGGTTCGGACATGCGGCATATCATTTCATTACTGATGGAAAACGAAGCTGGCGCGCTTTCGCGCGTATCCGGCCTTTTCTCGGCAAGGGGCTACAATATCGAGTCGCTCAGCGTTGCTCCGACTGAAGATCCTTCCCTTTCCAGAATGACCATCGTCACCAGCGGCTCCGACGACGTGATCGAGCAGATCATCAAGCAGCTCAACAAGCTGATCGAAGTCATCAAGGTCATTGACCTCAACGACGGCGAACATATCGAGCGCGAAATGATGCTGGTCAAGGTGAAAGCAGGGGAAGCCGAGCGCGAGGAAGCGAAAAGAATGGCGGATATTTTCAGGGGGCGCATCATCGACGTCTCCGATCAGAGCTATACCATTGAGCTCACCGGAACCGTCGCCAAGCTGGATGCCTTTCTGGCCGCGATAGACAGGAACTGGATACTGGAAACCGTGCGCACCGGCGCGTCCGGAATCGGCCGCGGCGCCAGGATGCTCAGAATTTAATTAACGTGAAGAGGAAAACATGAAAGTTTATTACGACAAGGACGCAGATCTCTCCCTGATCAAGGGCAAGAAGGTCACGATCGTCGGTTACGGCTCGCAAGGGCATGCGCATGCGCAAAACCTGAACGATTCCGGGGTCAAGGTAACCGTCGGACTCAGAAAGGGCGGAGAGTCCTGGAAGAAGGCCAAGGCTGCCGGGCTGAAGGTCGCGGAAGTGGCCGATGCAGTCAAGGGCGCGGATGTCGTCATGATGCTGCTGCCCGACGAAAACATTCCTGAAGTGTACAACACGCAGGTGGGCCCCAACATGAAGCCGGGCGCCGCGCTTGCTTTTGCCCATGGTTTCAACGTGCATTACAACCAGGTCGTTCCGCGCAGCGATGTCGACGTGATCATGATTGCGCCCAAGGGACCCGGACACACTGTTCGTTCCGAATACGTCAAGGGCGGCGGCGTGCCGACTCTGATCGCGGTTTACCAGGACAAGTCCGGCAAAGCCCGCGACATCGCACTTTCCTACGCTGCTGCCAACGGCGGCACCAAGGGCGGCGTCATCGAAACCAATTTTCGCGAAGAAACCGAAACCGATCTTTTCGGCGAACAGGCCGTGCTTTGCGGCGGTGCGGTCGAACTGGTGAAGATGGGCTTCGAGACGCTGACCGAAGCCGGTTACGCGCCGGAAATGGCGTATTTCGAATGCCTGCACGAACTCAAGCTGATCGTCGACCTGATGTACGAAGGCGGGATCGCCAATATGAACTACTCGATTTCCAACAATGCCGAATACGGTGAATACGTCACCGGCCAGCGCGTAATTTCCGGAGAAGCCAGAGCTGCGATGCGCGAGTGCCTGAAGAACATCCAGTCGGGCGAATACGCCAAGCGCTTCATCCTGGAAGGCAGAACCAACTATCCTGAAATGACCGCGCGCCGCCGCCTGAACGCGGAGCATCCGATCGAGAAAGTGGGCGCCCAATTGCGCGACATGATGCCCTGGATCAGGAAGAACCGCCTTGTCGATCAAAGCAAGAACTGATTGAATGAAACGCTATCCCCATCCCATCATCGCCAGGGAAGGTTGGCCTTATCTGGCGGTGATGGCAGGTTCTTCCGCGCTCGTGACCTGGGGAGTGGGGTGGACTTTCGCTGCTCCCTTCTGGATTTTGAGCCTTTTCGTGCTGCAGTTCTTCAGGGATCCCGCAAGGGATGTACCTGACGAACCCCATGCGGTATTGTCCCCTGCAGACGGCAGGATCGTCGCGGTCGAGAAGGTGAACGATCCCTATCTCAATCGCGAGGCGGTGAAGGTCAGCGTGTTCATGAACGTTTTCAACGTGCATTCGAACAGAAGCCCGGTCGATGGCGAAGTGCGCGGCATCTGGTATTTTCCGGGGAAATTCGTCAACGCGGATCTGGACAAGGCTTCTCTGGAGAACGAGAGGAATGCCTTGTGGATCAGGACGGCAGACGGAATCGACATCACCTGCGTCCAGGTCGCAGGACTCATCGCAAGGCGCATTCTCTGCTACGTGAAGGAAGGCGCGAGGCTCCAGCGCGGCGAGCGCTACGGCTTCATCCGCTTCGGCTCCAGGGTGGACGTCTATCTTCCGCCGGATGCGCGGATAAAAGTCGGCATAGGCGACAAGGTCCATGCCACGGAATCGATTCTCGCCGAGTTGAAATGAAGGAAACCTACGGAGAATCCGAATTGCTTCCCGCCAAACCGAGAAGGCGCGGGATCTATCTGTTGCCCAACCTGTTCACCACGGCTGCTCTTTTTGCCGGATTCTATGCCATAGTACAGGCGATGAACGGGCGCTTCGAGCGCGCCGCCATCGCCATTTTCGTGGCCATGATACTCGACGGCCTGGACGGGCGCATCGCGCGCCTCACGCATACCCAGAGCGCATTCGGTGCGGAATACGACAGCCTTTCCGACATGGTTTCTTTCGGCGTTGCCCCGGCCCTGGTCGTCTACGAATGGGCGCTCAAGGGACTGGGAAAGCTCGGCTGGGTCGCCGCATTCATTTATTGCGCGAGCGCGGCCCTGCGGCTCGCGCGCTTCAACACCCAGATGGATGTCGTCGACAAACGCTATTTCCAGGGGCTGCCCAGTCCCGCAGCCGCAGCCCTCATTGCGGGGCTGGTCTGGCTGATGCTCGACTTCGAGGTGCAGGGGGGGGATGTCAGGATGATCTCCTGGCTGGTGACGATGTTCGCCGGGCTCACCATGATCAGCAATATTCCCTTCTACAGCTTCAAGGATCTCAATTTCCGGAAAAGCGTGCCTTTCATCGCATTGTTCTTTTTCCTGCTGGTGTTCGTGCTGCTCACGAGCGCGCCCGCAAAAGTCCTTTTCGCAATATTCCTGAGTTATTCCTTCTCCGGCTACCTGCTCTGGTTCTGGCGTCGATGGAAGGCGAGACATGAGGAAGGGGAAAAACATGAAGGATAAACTGATCATTTTCGATACCACCTTGCGCGACGGAGAACAGAGTCCGGGCGCATCGATGACGAAAGAGGAAAAGGTGAGAATCGCCCGCCAGCTCGAACGCATGAAGGTGGACGTGATCGAGGCGGGTTTTCCCGCTGCTAGCCCCGGGGATTTCGATGCGGTGAGCGCTGTGGCGCAAGCCGTCAGGGACAGCACGGTATGCGGGCTTGCGCGCGCCATCGAGAACGATATCCGGCGCGCCGGGGAGGCGTTGCAGCATGCGAAATCCGGGCGAATCCACACCTTCATCGCGACTTCCCCCATCCACATGGAAAAGAAGCTGCGCATGGCCCCGGATCAGGTCCTGGCTCAGGCAGTGAAAGCAGTGAAATGGGCAGCCGAATACACCGACAATATCGAATTCTCCCCCGAGGATGCGGGAAGGTCCGATCTCGACTTCCTGTGCAGGATACTGGAAGCCGTGATAGATGCCGGCGCCAGGACCCTCAACATTCCCGACACCGTGGGATACAGCATGCCTGAACAGTATGGCGCGCTGATCCGCAATCTCAGGGAAAAAATTCCGAATTCAGACCGGGCGGTCTTTTCGGTTCATTGCCACAACGACCTCGGGCTTGCTGTGGCGAATTCCCTTTCCGCGGTGATGAACGGGGCGCGCCAGGTCGAGTGCACCATCAACGGGCTGGGCGAGCGGGCCGGAAATGCCGCTCTGGAAGAGATCGTGATGGCGGTGAGAACCCGCCAGGATTATTTTCCCTGCGAAACCGGGATAGATGCGACCCAGATCGTCCAGGCGAGCCGTCTCGTCTCGGGCATCACGGGATTCGCAGTCCAGCCCAACAAGGCGATCGTGGGGGTCAACGCCTTCGCCCACGAATCCGGAATACATCAGGACGGCGTATTGAAGAGCCGCGAGACCTACGAGATCATGCGCGCCGAGGACGTGGGCTGGAGCGCGAACAAGCTGGTTCTCGGCAAGCATTCCGGGCGGAACGCTTTCAGAACCCGTCTCACCGAGCTCGGCATCGAGCTGGGGTCGGAGGAGGCGCTCAACGCAGCCTTTGCCAGATTCAAGGATCTTGCCGACAAGAAGCACGAGATATTCGACGAGGACATCCAGGCGATCGCATCCGACGAGGCGGTGGTTGCCGCACCGGAGCATTACAGGCTGCTTTTCCTGAGGGTCTGCTCGGAGAGCGGCGAGATTCCGCTTGCCACGGTAAAACTTGTGGAAGGCGGCGTGGAGCGGCAAGGCGAGGCTGAAGGAGGAGGGCCGGTGGATGCCGCATTCAAGGCCATAGAGCGCATCGCTCAAAGCGGCGCCGAATTGCAGCTCTATTCGGTCAACAACATCACCAGCGGAACGGATGCGCAGGGGGAAGTCACGGTCAGACTGCAGAAAGAGGGGCGGATCGTCAACGGTCAGGGGGCCGACACCGACATCGTGGTGGCTTCCGCCAAGGCCTACATCGGGGCGCTCAACCGCTTGATGGGCGGTCCCGAGAAGCTGAACCCGCAGCTCTGAAGCGCTCCTCGAGCGCTTCGAGGACTGCCATTGCGGCATCGAGGTGGTCCCTGGACAACCCTTCCAGCGCCCTCAAGGAGAAAGCGACTCTCAGCGGCTGAGCGGCTTCGAACATTTTCTTCCCTTTTTGCGCGAGCTCCACCAGAGTCACCCTGTTGTCATCGGGAGAAATTCGCCTTGTCACGATGCCTTCGGATTCCATCTGTTTCATCTGCCGGGTCAGGGAAGCGGGATCCATGGACAGCCATCTGGCGAGATCCTTCTGTGCGGCCCCCCCTCTTTCATACAGGGCCTGCAAGATGCGCCAGCGCGGCAGGGCCATCCCCACTTCGGATTCGAATGCGGCATGCATGGCGCGCCCGGTGCGTCCGATCTGCTGCAGCAGGTTTTTCTCTTGGCTATTCACTGGCCTGCCTCTTGTGCTGAAGGCTCATGGGAGGGACGAGGTGTGCCACCCAGAAGGCGAATGAGAGGAGTGCGACGACGATCCACAGGCTTGCGTGGACTGAATCGACCAGGATGGCTCTCGCTCTGGACAGAAGCAGTGCGGCATCCGTGTGTCCGAGCATGAATTCCGATGCGAGCGTTTTGTTGACCAGGATCTGCGGGTCTTTCAGCTTCATACCCCATTGAGCTGCTTTTTCGGATTGCAACATCTGCCCGATTCCTCCGGCATACCGGTGCGAAACCAGGACACCGATCAGCGCCGTGCCGATCATGCCGCCTATCATGCGGGTCGACTGCAGCATGGCGGTAGCCACCCCGAGTTGCGCCCTCGGGGCAGTGGCCTGCACGAACAGGGTGAGATTTGGCATCAGGAGGCCAAGGCCCAGCCCGCCCGTCATCATGGATGCGGCAACCAGGGAATGCGCCGTGGCAGCATTAAGGCGGGTCAGGGAAAAGGCCGATAGACAGAACAGGAAAAGGCCGAAATGGAGCATCCTGTTGGGGTTTGCCATTCTCGTGACGATGCGCCCGTTGACGATGCTGCCGACCGTGATCGAAACCGCGAGAGGGGTGATCAGAAGCCCCGCCTCGTTTGCGGGAAGGCCGAACCCGCCCTGGAAAAGCAGCGGTGCATAATACATGACCGCGAACAAGGAAAAACCCATCATCAGGGAAAGGGCGAAGAGCGGCACGAGGCTCCTGTGGGTGAGCATGGCAAGCGACAGAACCGGATTCTCGCACTTCAGCTCCCAGTAAATCAGCGCGATGAGCGAAACAATTCCCAGTATGGCCAAAGCAACGAGCTCGAAGGGAGGCTTTCCTTGCGGGAGCCATTCGATGAGGAGCTGGAGCGAGCCGAGAGCGAAAGCGAGAAGGATCGATCCCTGCCAGTCGAGCGGGGAAGGCGGCGCATCGCTATGCCTGATTCTGGGCAGATACCGCCAGACGAAGAAAAGACTCAGGAGTCCCACGGGGAGATTGACGAAGAATACCCAGCGCCATCCCCAGTATTGCGTCAGATATCCGCCGATGGAGGGGCCGACCGCATTGGCAAGGCCGAATGCCGAACTGAACAGCACCTGCCAGCGCAGGCGTTCGCGCGGCTCGGGAAAGAGGTCGGGGACGCTGGCGAAGGAAGTGATGACAAGCATTCCTCCCCCTACGCCCTGCAGGGCGCGGGCCAGGACGAGTTCGAGCATGTTTTGCGCCATGCCGCAGAGCATGGAAGCCAGGGTGAAGAGGATGATGGCATTGACGACAAAGGGCTTCCTGCCGTATTCGTCCCCGAGTTTGCCGAAAATCGGCACGGTGATCACAGAGGTCAACAGGTAGGCGGTTCCGACCCAGGCATAGAGGTCGAAGCCGTTGAGCTCCGCCACGACCGTGGGCATTGCTGTGCCGATGACGGTCTGGTCGAGCGCCACCATGATCAGGACGAAACACAGCCCCAGCATGGCGAAGAATTTCAGGCGGAACGAGTCTTCCATCCATTGACTAATCAATTATTGACTTATCAATGATATTACCGGAAGCGAAGGCTGGAATCAATATTCGATGCAATTCATCTCGAAACGGACAGAAGGCGGTCGAGTTCCCGCTTGCGTCGATAGAGCGCCTGATCTGCCTGGGCCAGCAGGCTGATGGGTGAATCGACGGCATTCGTGCAGGAGGCGATGCCGACCGAGATGCCGACGCAAAGGGTATTATCGCCGCTCGAAAGCGCGATGGGGGCACAGACCGCTTCGGCGATGCGCCTGGCCAGTATTTTTGCGGACTTGCCGGAGCTTACGGCAGCGCCGAACTCGTCGCCCCCGAGGCGCGACAGCATGTCTTCTGCACGTAATTGTCCCCTTTCTCCTTGTTGTGATGTTATCTGCTCCTGAAATCCATTCGGGTCTGTTCCGATCACGGGCCGGCGGCGCAGTAGGCTTGGGCGAAGCCGGGCTTGCGGTTTTTGGCGAGCAGTTCGAGGGATGCACCGATCGAGGCGTCGTTGAGCCTTTTGCGTTGCTCGGCAGCATAGGGAAAGAGCAGGCTGTTGAGGTCGAAAGCCTCCTTCCCGAAAAAGCGTTCGACTGTTGCCAGGTCGCAAAGGTTCGCACAGGTGCAGGTGCGCAGATTGTCGAAGAACGAGTTCAGGAGGTTCGCATCGCCTTCCAGCCGGTTCCTGCGGATCGCCCCATCGAGATAGGCGTAAAGCGCACGCTCGCCCTGCCTTTGCTTTTCGAAAACCTCATCTGCCCTGGGATTCCAGAAATCCTCGAGCCGGATTCTTGCCCCAAGGAGCGATCCTTCGTTGTATTTT
>JAJZRP010000007.1:0-21363 GCA_021802655.1 Pseudomonadota bacterium | reverse complement strand
CCCATTTTGGAAAGTCAATGTTCAGACCGCCATGGGAGCGGTCAGGGGGGGGTGATGCAGATAGCCTTCCAGGGAGAAGTCTGAGGGTTCCACTTTTTCGAGCCACTCGGGCTCGTATTTCCCGGTTTTCGCAAAGTCCGGAACCCGGTCTGAGATCACCAGGCTGGGAGACGGGTGGGGCTCCCTGCTGAGCTGCTCGTTCAGCATGTCGAGGTGATTTTCATAAATGTGCGCGTCCCCGATGAAATAGGTGAGCCAGCGCGGCATGTAGCCGGTGAGCCTTCCGACCAGGCTCAATAAGACCGCACCTTCGGTGATGTTGAAAGGCGTGCCGAGGCCGACGTCGTTGCTTCGGATGTAGAGGCAGAGAGAGAGCTCCTTTTTCGATGCATTGGGCAGGAACTGGTAGAGCAGGTGGCAGGGAGGGAGCGCCATTTCGTCGAGCTGCGCCCAGTTCCAGCCGTGAAAGAGGATGCGGCGATCGGAAGGATTGTTCACGATGGTGTCGAGGCATTGGCGCAACTGGTCGACTGCCTTGTAGAGCAGCACTTTCTCCGTGCCGTTCTCGGAAAATTTCGCGACCATGGCATACCCTTTTTGCACGGCATCGGCGATCTGCGCTTCTTTCGAGGCATCGAGCGATTTGTATGCGGGCCATTTCCGCCACTGCACGCCGTAGATTTCCCCCAGGTCGTCCTCACCCTGGCGGTAGGGGTTGGCGAGCCACTGGGCGTTTTCGTTGGCGTTCTGATCCCAGACCTTGCAGCCGAGCGCCCGAAATTCGGCTGCGCTTTTGCTCGCGCGCAGGAAGCCGACCATCTCCCCGACTGCGGACTTGAAAGCGAGTCGCCGCGTGGTGACTGCGGGGAAACCGGCCTTGAGGTCGAAGCGCATCATCGCCCCGGGGATGCTGATGGTCCGTATTCCGGTCCGGTTCTGCTGCCAGGATCCCGTTTCCAGAATGGTCCTGACCAGATCGAGGTACTGCTTCATGTTTTTGTCTTCCGGAGCATGGCAAAAATAGCCATTATAATGCCGTTTTCCACAGAAAGAATCCGAGATGCTTGCAGAACTTAAACAGAGCCGAGAAAAGCCGGAAGGCGCACATGTTCTTTTCCTCTTTCCGGATCTTGAAACGATTCCGGAAAAAGCTGTTCTCGACAGAATCATGGGGAGAAAGCAGCTTGAAATTGCGGAGCTTGCAGAAAAACCTGTCGTGGCGGACAGCGGCGAGATGCGGGTCTGGGTCATGGTCGATCCGGATAAAAGCGAATTCGAGAAAGCGGCCTTGCTGAGGAAGGCGCTTGAGCCTATTCTGGAAGAGGAGCCGGCAAAAATCGCCATTGCGGTTTACGGGAGCGAAATGGAAAAAGGAAAACTCGCCGAAATCGCCCTCTATGTCGCCTGGATCAACGGCTGTCCGCTGTCGAGCAGGAAGAGAAAGCAGCCGAAAAGGCTGGAGGAAATCGAGCTTTTCGGATTCGAGGGCGATTTTTCCGAGATCCGCGCTGCAAGCCTGGGCAACTTCCTGGCGAGGGATCTCACCGCTTTGCCGCCCAATGAACTCACTCCCGGAATCTACCGCGAGAAAATCGCAAGGCTCGCGCGCAATCATGGCTGGACTCTCGCGGAATACAATCTCGACAGGCTCCATGAAATGGGGGCCGGCGCATTCTGCGCAGTCGCCCAGGGAAGCCTGGTCGACGATGCCGCCATCGTGCATCTGGCGTACCGCCCGGAATCGGCAAAAAAACGGGTTTCCCTGGTGGGCAAGGGAATATGCTTCGACACCGGGGGGCATAACCTGAAGCCTGCGCGCTACATGCACGGCATGCACGAGGACATGAACGGCTCTGCGGTCGCCCTCGGAATACTGCTTGCCGCTTCAGAGGCGAAGCTCGGTATTGCGATCGACTGCTGGCTCGCCATCGCGCAGAACCACATCAGCCCGAAGGCCTACAAGCAGAACGATGTCGTGACGGCGCTCAACGGGACGACCATCGAGATCGTGCACACCGATGCGGAAGGGCGCATGGTGCTTGCCGATGCGCTCACCCTGGCGAGCCGGGAGCGCCCCGATATCGTGATCGATTTCGCGACCCTCACCGGCAGCATGGCGGTCGCGCTGGGGGCTCGCTACAGCGGCGTCCTGGGAAACAGCGAAAAATTGCTCGAAATGGCGGTAGCCTGCGGCAAATCGAGTGGCGAGCGGCTTTGCGTCTTTCCTTCCGATGCCGATTACGGCAAGGATCTGGAAAGCGATGTCGCCGATATCAGGCAGTGCACGCTGGAAGGAGATGCGGACCATATTCTCGCGGTCCGCTTTCTCGATAAATTCGTCGAAAAGGACGTTCCCTGGCTGCATCTGGATCTTTCAGCCGGCAACTGCAAGGGCGGACTCGGGGCGGTTTCGACCGACATCACCGGCTTCGGCGTGAAATGGGGCATGGTGTTTCTGCGAAGCTGGGCGAATCAATGATAGAATGGACGAAGCTGGCCAGACAGTCGCTGCCCGAGTAGGGGAGAGGAAAGTCCGGGCTCCGCAGAGCGGGATGCCGGTTAACTGCCGGAGGCCGTGAGGCCATGGAAAGTGCCACAGAAAACAGACCGCCGATGGTCCGCAAGGACACAGGCAAGGGTGAAAAGGTGCGGTAAGAGCGCACCGCGTCCGCGGTAACGCAGACGGCACGGCAAACCCCATCCGGAGCAAGACCAAATAGGGGAACCATAGCGTGGCTCGCGCTGTTCCCGGGTAGGTTGCTTGAGCCCTGGAGTAATCCAGGGCCTAGAGGAATGACTGTCCAAGACAGAACCCGGCTTATCGGCCAGCTATCTCACATGTCGAGCTTCATCGGCAGGATCACCATCTGCTGCCCCTGGAGATGAAGCCGCCTTTGCATCGCCACGGCAGTCTGGTTGTGCAGCCAGCGCGTGAAGATGTTGTCGTGAAGGAAAATCAGCTTGCTGGCGAAGCAAATGCTCAAGGGGTAATCCTTCATGATTTTTTCGGTGAGGTGGAACAGCTCTTCCAGCGGATCGGTACCGTAGGCTTCGAATGCGGTTGCCGCGAGCCCGTGCTGGTGGCAGAAATTCACATAGAAGCGCTGCGAGTTTTCGATCTTGTATTTCAGGGTGCGCAGCGCGCCTTCCCCGTCGTAGCTCTGCAGATCGACTTCTCCCACCGCCACGAAGATGAAGTTCTTGAAATGCCCCGGGAACATCCTCAATACCCATAGCAGGGCATGCATGCCGAGTCCCCGGTTCTTGCCGGACAGGAAGACGGCGGTCGGAAGCGATGGATCGAGCTGCGGCGGGGGGGCCTCGGGCTCCAGGGCCTTCTGTCCGGAATAAAGCTCGTCGACCTTCCTGAGCTGTACCCTGGTTTCCTCGTAATGCCTGTGGATCAGGAGGAAGACTGCGATCACGAGAAGCGTGATCAGAATGGTCATCCAGCCGCCTTCCATGAATTTTTCAACGGTGGTGACGACCAGAATGCTCGATGTGACACAAAGGCCGACAAGGGAGAGCAGGAAGCGGGGCAGCCATTTCTTGTCGCCGCGCCGGTTGCGCCACCAGTGCAGGCAAAGCCCGAAAATCGACATCGAGAAGGTCAGGAAAACGTTGATGCTGTAGAGCACCACGAGCAGCGAGACTTCACCCTTGGTCCAGAGCAGGATGAAGAAAGCTGCAATCCCCATCATGAGGATGCCGTTTTGCGTGACGAGTCGGCTGGAGAGCTGACCGAACTGCCTCGGCACCCAGGAGTCCGCTGCCATGTTCGCCATCACCATGGGGCCGCCGAGGAAGCCGGTATTGGCTGCGACCAGCAAAAGCCCTGCTTCGAGGGCCATTACGATTGCAAGTTCGGCATGCTGCGCGAAAGGCGTGCCGAAATCGAGATGGGAGAATATCGCCTGAAATGCCACCGCGTTGAGGGTCTGGCCTTCGACCGGCTTCACGTGCCAGATCAGGTAGAGCAGTATGATCCCGGCTGCAGTGAAAGAAAGGGAGGAGGCCATGTAAAACATGGTCCATTTCCCGGTTTTGACTCTGGGTTCGGCCAGCATGTTGACGTTGTTCGATACCGCTTCGATCCCGGTGTAGGTCCCGCCGCCGAGCGAATAGGCCCTGAGAAACAGGGAAGCGATGAACACCCATCCCAGGTTGCGGCTCATGTCCGTGGTCTCTCCCAGCGTTTCGGGTATCAAGGTGGCCAGCCTTTCGGAATGAGTCCATATGCCGTAGGAAATGAGGAAGGCATGGGTGAGGAAGAAGCCGAGGAAGATCGGCATCAGTATCTGGATCGATTCCTTCATGCCGCGCAAATTGAGCAGGATCAGGACGAACAGCACGAAGATTTCGGAAGCCAGCTTGAAATGAAGCATGCTTGCCGGGAAAAGGCTGAACATGGCGTCTATCCCGCTCGCGATCGAGATCGATATGGTGAGCATGTAATCGACGATCAGTGCGGAGCCTGAAATCAGGCCGGCATAGGGACCGATCAGTTGGGTCGCCACCTTGTATCCGCCGCCTCCCGAAGGGAAGAGTTCGATCACCTGGTTGTAGGCGACGGAAATGATGAAGACGGTGATCGCGGTGACCAGGGCGAGGTAAAGTCCGAGATGGGTGTGATGCCCCAGGGCGAGGAAGGCTTCCTCCGGGCCGTAGCAGGAGGAGGAAAGACCATCCGCCCCGAGTCCTATCCAGGCCAGAAATGCGACGAGTACGATGTGCCCCCGGGTGTCCGGATTGAGCGGGTCTCGCCGGGAGCCGATCAGTATCTTGCGTACCTTTTCGAACTCGAGCATAAGCTGCCACTCATCCGCTGTTTCTGAGCCCTGCGGCGATTCCGTTGACGGAGAGCAGGATGGCGCGCTTGACCTTCTCCTCGTTGTCGCCCTCCCTGAATCGACGCAGCAGGTCGACCTGAAGGTGGTTGAGCGGGTCGATATAGGGACTCCTGTTGCGGATGCTGCGCTTGAGCATCGGATTGTCCTGCAGAAGCTCCTTGTTCCCGGTGATGAGGAAAAGCATTTCCACCGTTTTTTCGTGCTCGCTACTGATCCTGTCGAAAATCGCATCCCGCAGGGACTGGTCTCCGACCAGTTCTGCGTAGCGCGAGGCGATGTTGATGTCGGTTTTTCCGAGCACCATGTCCATATTGGAGAGGAGCGTCTGCATGAAGGGCCAGTCAGAGTACATTTCGCGCAGCAGTGCGATTCCCTTTTCGCCCTCGCGCTCGACGAAGGATTCCGCTGCCGTGCCGAATCCGTACCAGCCGGGGAGAGAGATGCGGTTGAGCCCCCAGCTGAATACCCAGGGAATCGCCCTCAGGTCTTCTATCCTGTCGGACGCCCTGCGGGAAGCGGGACGGCTGCCGATGTGCAACTCGGCGATCTCGTTGATCGGCGTGGCTTCCCTGAAGAAGCGTATGAACCCCGGGGTTTCGTAGACCAGGTTGCGGTACGCAGCATAGGCTTCCAGGCTCATTTCCTCCATCGCCCTGAAATGCTCCGGATTATGCTCCCGGTTGTGATGGATCAGGGTCGCTTCCATGGTCGCAGCGACGATTCTTTCCAGGTTGCGCCGGCCTATCTCCGGATCGGAATACTTGCTCGCGATCACTTCGCCCTGCTCGGTGATGCGTATTTGTCCGTTCACGCTGCCTGGCGGCTGGGCGAGGATGGCCTGATAGCTGGGGCCGCCGCCGCGGCCCACGGTGCCGCCGCGCCCATGGAAAAGGCGAAGCTTGATGTCATGCTTTTTGAACACGTTGACGAGTTCGACTTCCGCCTTGTAAAGCTCCCAGTTCGAGGTCAGGAATCCGCCGTCCTTGTTGCTGTCGGAATAGCCGAGCATCACTTCCTGAACATTGTTGCGGCTTTCCAGAAGTTTTTTGTAGGCGGGGATGGAAAACAGTTTTTCCATGATTGAGCCGCAGCCGCGCAGATCGTCTATGGTTTCGAAAAGCGGAATGATGTTGACCTGAAGTTCCGGCTTTACGCCTGCCCTGAGCAGTCCCGCTTCCTTGAGGAGCAGGGCGACTTCGAGCATGTCGCTCACGCTGGCCGTTTTCGAAATGATGTAGTTGGGCAGCGCCGCGCGCCCGTAGCGCCTGTGGATGTCGCCGACGGTATCCAGGATGCTCAATTCATTTTCGACATTCTGGCTGTATTCGGCATGGGCGGAGCGCAGCGGCCTGGATGACACGATTTCATCGAGTAGCCATGCGCAGCGCTCTTCTTCGGAAAGCGTCGCATAGCCCGTTTTTCCGGCATGCTGGAAGAGCTCGGCAACGGTTTCTTCATGGATGCCGCTGTGCTGGCGCATGTCCAGGGGGGCGAGATGGAATCCGAAGACTTCCGCGGTTCTGCGCAATTGGCGCAGCCTGCCGTTCACGACACGGGCCGAACCGTGCGCCATCAGGGAATCGCTCAGGATGTCGAGTTCTCCGATGAATTCCCGGACATTCTCGTAAGGCTCCGAAATGCCGACCGGGGCGCGTTCTGCCGGGTGATGATCGAGCTTCTGCGCCGTGGCGGCAAGCCTCGAATAGACCAGGATCAGGGCGCGGCGGTAGGGTTCGTCTATCCTGTGGTCGGACTTGTCCGGGGATTCCGAGGCGAGTTTTTCGAGCTCGGGCGAAATGTCGACGAGGCGTATCGACTGGCTGAGTTCCCTGCCGAGCTTGTGGATTTCTTCCAGGTAGAAGTCCAGCGCCACGGTAGATTGCCGTTCTGCCGCGCGGAGCGTGACCTGATGCGTGACGAAGGGATTGCCGTCCCTGTCTCCGCCGATCCAGCTTCCGATGCGCAGGAAAGGCGGAAGGGAGATGCGGCTGCCGAGGCACTTTTCCAGCATGTCCTCGATCTCGGCGTATAGCGCGGCCACTTCGCGCAGAAAGGTATAGCGGTAGAAGGCGAGGCCGTTTTCGATTTCGTCCGCAACTGTCAGGCGGGCAGAGCGCAGCACCCTGGTTTGCCAGAGCGTCAGAACGACGCGCCGCAACGCTTCCTCGTTCTGGGCCAGTTCTTCGGGGGTGAGCTGAATGCGGTCCCTTTGCGTCAGGAGATCGGCGATTTCGCGCTGCCTGTCCAGTATGCTCTTGCGCTGAACTTCCGTGGGATGAGCGGTCAGCACCGGAACGATCATCGCATTGCCGAAGAATTCCACGATCTTTTCGCGATCCAGTCCGGTTCGCATAATGCGTTCCAGCGCAAGGGCAATGCTGCCGTCCTGAGGTTTGGAGCCTGCGATCTGGTGGGCGCGGCGGCGCCTGTTGTGATGCAGGTCTTCCGCGATGTTGGACAGTTGCGAGAAGAAACTGAAGGCGCGCACGACGAGCACCGTATCCGTCGGGGAAAGGCCGCCCAGGCAGGCTTCCAGTTCCATTTTCGCAGCAGGGTCGCCGTCCCGCCTGAAACGGATGGCGCATTGTCTGATGGCTTCGATCAGGTCGAATGTTTCCGTACCCTCCTGCTCTCGCAGGGTGTCGCCGAGAATCCGCCCCAGGAGGCGGATATCGTCGCGAAGCGGAAGGTCCTTGTCTGGCGTAGTCGTTTGGTCAGGTATGGTCATAATGGATTAATTTGACGCGAAGGGTGTTCGCTGTCCCCGGACTTGGATCGTCCATGTTAAAATCTAAAAAAATATACAGGAGGTTAATTTGAACCAAGCGGCTCCCCCCCCCGCAAGCATCGTCATCGCTTCGCGCGAAAGCGCCCTCGCCATGTGGCAGGCGCAATTCATCAGTCGGCGGCTCGGGCTATTATACCCTCAAACGGGGATCAGCATAATGGGCATGACCACCCAGGGGGACCAGATCCTCGACAAACCGCTGGCCAAAATCGGCGGCAAGGGCCTTTTCATCAAGGAACTGGAGCAGGCGCTGGAAGACGGACGCGCCGATATCGCCGTCCATTCCATGAAGGATGTGCCGATGGCGCTGCCGGAAGGCTTCATGCTTGCCGCGATCACCGAACGTGAGGACCCCAGGGACGCCTTCGTTTCCAACAATTTTTCAGGTCTTGCCGAACTGCCGGAAGGCGCCGTGGTCGGCACCTCCAGTTTGCGCCGCGAGAGCCAGTTGCGGCACCGTTTCCCCCATCTGAAAGTCGAGGCTTTGCGTGGCAATGTCCAGACCAGGCTCAGGAAGCTGGACGAGGGCCAGTACCATGCGATCATTCTTGCTGCAGCGGGGCTCAAGCGTCTGGGCCTCTCCGACAGGATCGCGGCGCTGATCGCGCCCGAGGACAGCCTTCCTGCAGTCGGCCAGGGGGCGCTCGGCATAGAATGCCGTTCCGACAGGGTCGAATTGCCGGATTTCTTGAGGCCGCTCTACCATGCCGAGACAGCGCAATGCGTTCTGGCGGAGCGCGCCGTGAGTTCGGTATTGGGCGGCAGTTGCCAGGTGCCGCTCGGCGCATTCGCGGAAATTCTGGATGGGAAAATGAAGCTGCGCGCTTTCGTGGCGAGTCCTGACGGCAGACAGATGATCCGTGCCGAGGAGGAGGGATCTCCGGAAGCATTCGAAGCAATCGGGAAGTCTGTCGCAGGAAAACTTCTCGACGGAGGGGCGGGAGAAATTCTCGCTGCGCTTGCCGCCTGATGCTTCCGCTTTCTGGCGTTTCAGTCCTCGTGACGCGGCCCGCCGGCCAGACGAAAAGGCTTGCCGGGGAGATTGAAAGGGCGGGAGGAAGGGCGATTCTTTTTCCGGTGATCGAGATCGCCGATGTCGAAGACGACGCAAAATTGAAATCGATTCTGGAGCGCCTTGGAGAATACGATCTTGCGATCTTCGTCAGTCCGAACGCGGTCGAATGGGCGATGAAGCGGATGAAAGCGCTGCCTCCCGTTCTGAAGTTCGCTGCGGTCGGCAAAGCCACTCTTGCTGCGCTGGAAGCTTGTGGCGCTCACAATGTGCTGATTCCGGAGGGCCGGTACGATAGCGAGGGGCTGCTGGAATTGCCGGAATTGCAGTCGGTGCGGGGCATGCGGATTGTGATTTTCAGGGGCATGGGCGGGCGCGAGCATCTCGGGGATGAACTCAAATCCCGCGGCGCCAGTGTCGACTATGCTGAGTGCTACAGGAGATTGAAGCCGGAATCCCGTGCCGTTCTCCACGAGGATGAAGTGCAGGCCGTCATTGCGACGAGCGGAGAAATCGTGACGAACCTGTGCGAAGTGACGAGGAATGCCGCCTGGATCAGAAAAAAACCGATGTTCGTGACTCACGAGAGGATAGGAAAAATCGCGAAAGATTCCGGCTTCGGGCAGGTGGTGGTGACGGATGGCGGCGATGAGGGCCTGGTTCTGGGCCTGATAAAATGGTTTGAATTCGGGGAAAAGACGCATGGCAATGGATGAGCAATCGGGAAGCGCCGGGTGGGCCGACAAGGTATTCACCAGCATCAACGTCCTGATCATGATCGCGACGTTTTGCGCTGTTGTCATCGCCTGGCAATGGTTCGACATGCGCAACCAGATCGGCAAGCTGCAGATCGAGCTTGCATCGAGGCTTGCCGCGGCCGAGAGCTACAATCACGAAAGCAGGCAGCGGGTAGCGCAGGCACTGGAAGCCGAGCGAGTTGCCGAGGTGAGACTGGGCATACTCGAGCGGAAGATGGCGGATTCCCAGAGCCAGCAGGTCGCGCTCGAGGAGATGTACCAGGAACTGGCCAGGAACCGCGACGAATCGGCGCTCGCCGAAGTGGAGCAGGTTCTGCTCATCGCCAACCAGCAGCTTCAATTGGCTGGAAACGTCAGGGCTGCCCTGATCGCCCTGCAGAATGTCGACTCCACCTTGCAGCGCATGAACAGGCCGCAACTCAACCCCATCAGAAATGTGATCAACAGGGATATCGACAGGCTGAAATCCATGCCCTATGCCGATATCGTCGGCGTGAGCATGCATCTCGACAGCGTACTCAACCGGGTCGACAGCATGCCGCTCGCCATGGAAGCCCATCCCCGTCCCGTCCCCCGCAAGGCCGGGAAGCCGTCGGGCGGAAGTCTGTGGATGACATTCGGGCGCGAAGCCTGGGAAGACATCAAGCAGCTTGTCAAGATACAGAACATGGAAAAGGAGGAAGTGCCGTTCCTGCCGCCTTCCCAGGCCTATTTTCTCAGGGAAAACCTGAAGTTGCGCCTCCTTAGCGCGAGGCTCGCCCTCCTTGCCCACGATCAGGGCGCCTTCCGGGAAGACCTGAAGCTGGCCCAGCAATGGATTGGGCAGTATTTCGATGTCAATGCTCAGGACACCAGGGAAGCGCTTGCCACCTTGCGCCAGATCTATGGCAGCGAAATCGCCATCGACAGGATGGACATCAACGACAGTCTGAATGCCATTCATGACTTCAGGGCGTCGGGAGCGCGGGGCGTCAAATGAGGGCGATGCTTTGGATACTGGCCATTTTTGCTGCTGCCGTGGGGCTTACATTGGCAGCCAGGCCCAATACGGGCTACCTGCTTCTGGTCTACCCTCCCTATCGCGTCGAATTGTCGTTCAATCTTTTCGTGGTGCTGATCCTGTCTTTCATTTTCGTCATGTACGGCGTGATCAGGCTGGTTGCGAGCATGATCTCCCTACCCGAGAAGGCGCGTCTGTACCATTTGCAGCGGGCGAAGGAAAAAAGCCGCTCCGCCATGCTGGAAGGATTTGCATCCTATTTCGAAGGGCGCTATGCCAAGGCCGAGAAATCGGCGTCCCGGGCTCTGGAGGCGGGGGAGTCGCCTGCGCTCAACGCCGTGGTTGCAGCCCGCTCGGCGCACGAACTGAGGGCCTACGACAGGCGCGACGGCTATCTTGCCCGGGCGGAAGAAATCGAGCCGTCGCAGAAATCGCTCAGGCTGATGACCCATGCCGAACTGCTGATCGAGGAAAGGCGCTATGCGGATGCACTCGGCATCCTCAGGCAATTGAAGGAATCGGGCGAACGCCAGCATACTGCCGCACTCAGGCTGGAATTGAAGGCGCAGCAGCATCTCGGGGATTGGGATGCAGTCCTCGATCTTGCGGCTCAACTCGATACCCGAAATGCATTCGATGCAGCCTATTCCGAGCAATTGAAGCGTCATGCCAGGATAGAAAAACTGAAGCGCAAGGTGGGAGAGGGCAAGGACAGGTTTCTCGCCTACTGGCAGAAAATGCCGGAATCCGAGAAAAAGGATGCCAAGGTCGCATCGGTTGCTGCCCAGACCTTCATTTCGTTCGGCGAATGCACGCTGGTGCAGAAGATCGTCGAGGAAAGTCTCGAGAATCAATGGAATTCACACCTTGTCGCGGTCTATGCCGAATGTCCCGAGCCGGATACCGTGAAGCGGATAGAGCGTGCCGAAGCCTGGCTCAAGCAGCACGACGATGACGCCGTGTTGCTTCTGACCCTGGGCAGGCTTTGCATGCATCAGAAATTGTGGGGCAAGGCGAAAAGCTATCTCGATGCGAGCCTCTCCGTCCATCCCAGTGCCGCCGCGCATCTGACCCAGGCGAGGCTCGCCGAGATGATGCAAGATCCGGTCGAGGCCGAGAACCATTACCGCCTCGCCCAGGAACTGATTCTGAGTGTCTAGCCTGCCCGAACCCCTGCTGGCCAGATTGAAATCTCTCTTTCCGGCGGAGAGGTGCTATCTCGACGTCGTCGATTGCTACGCCTATTCCTACGACAATTCGCGGAAGATTTTTCCGCCGGATGCGGTCGTCTTCCCCCTGGATGCCGAGGAAATACGCGAACTGATCCTGCTTTGCAACGAATACGGCATTCCCGTTACGCCAAGGGGGCGTGGCACCGGCACTGCAGGAGGGAGTATTCCCGAGCGGGGAGGCGTGGCGTTGTCCCTGGAGCGCATGAGGCGGATTCTAGCAGTCGATGCGAAAAACCGTGCGATCGTGGCAGAGCCTGGCGTGCTCAATCAGGAAATCCAGGAGGCTGCCAAAGTGCACGGCTTCTTCTGGCCGCCTGACCCTTCGAGTTCCGCCTATTGCAGCATAGGCGGCAATCTCGCGACAGGCGCGGGAGGGCCGCATGCCGTCAAGTACGGCACGACGCGAGATCATGTCCTGGGGCTCAAGGCCGTCACCGGGAAGGGCGATGCGATCAGGGCGGGATGCTACACGACGAAGGGGGTGGTGGGTTACGATCTGACGCGCCTCATCATAGGCTCCGAAGGGACGCTTGCGGTCATTACCGAGGCGACCTTGAAGCTCACGCCGCTTCCCCAGGCGACAGGCGGCATCGCCGCCCATTACCGGGATGCGGAAAGCTGCGCGGATGCGATCATCGCCATCATGAGTCAGTCCGTGACCCCTTCCGCGCTGGAATTCCTGGACGAGGGTTCCCTGAACCTGATCCGCTCCCGGCATCCGGGTATGCTCCCCTCGAATTCGAAAGCGATGCTGATGATAGAGGTGGACGGCGCGCTTTCCGAAATTCCGGAATGCTGCTCTGCGATATTGGCGGCATGCAGCAATCCCGGAATGCTCGATGCCGAGCGGGTTCGCGACGCGCAAGCCCTGTGGTCGGCGAGGCGGGCACTGTCTCCGCTGTTGCGGGACATCGCGCCGAAAAAGATCAACGAAGACATCGTGGTTCCGGTCTCCCGTCTTCCCGAGCTTCTCAGGGGGCTGGAAGCATTGAGCTCGGAATATGGCCTTGCCAACGTCAATTTCGGCCATGCCGGAAACGGCAACATCCACGTCAACCTGCTGGTGGACCCGGACAACGGTCCGGAAATGGGGCGCGCGGAGACCTGCCTCGGCGAAATTTTCGATCTCGTGCTCGCCATGAACGGCACGCTCTCCGGCGAGCACGGGGTGGGGAGGGAGAAGATGCCCTTCGTTTCCAGGGAGATCGATGCCGTGACGATGGATCTGATGAAGCGCATCAAGTCGGTTTTCGACCCGAAAGGGATACTCAATCCGGGGAAGCTTTTTCCTTGATTGCCCTGCAGTCCATAGGTTCGATCCGGGTTTTCGGAAAGCCGAGTTTGCCCAGCTCGGATGCTTCAGATTCGGAGAGGTTTGCGATCAGGAACTCGACTTCGCCGCCGTCCCGCCTTGCCGAGGCTGCCGACTTGACTCCCTTTCCGCGCACCGATGCCGCATATCTTTTCGCGGCATCTTCCGTGTGGAAAATGCCGAGGGAAACCGCATACTGCCATTTCCCGGTTTCCTGGATGAGGAAATGATCCCTGATTCCCAAGGCATCGAGCTTCCTGATGTTTTCCAGGGCTTCCTTTTTCGATTTTGCAGGCGGTATATAGGCCCAGAAGCCGAGTGTGCCCGCCTTCGCAAGGCTTCGTTCGGCGACCGTGACCGAAGGTGCCAGGCGCTGCAGCGCGCGTCTCGCCCTGTCGAGCGCATCCCCCGAGAAGGCTCCCCATCTGTAGCAGGACTTGACAGGCACGGACGCCGCCGCAGACACGGCTGTCGGCGCTGAAACAGGCGCGGGTGCTGGAGCGGGCGCCTTTTGCACCGGTTGGGCAATTTTGATCCTGTCGGCGTCGATTTCCTGCCGGGTGAGCGGGCTGGGCGAAGTCTGCCTGCCGAATTCACTCCATGTTGCGAGGATCAGATTCGCCAGGAGCAATAACAAGAAAAGCCATTTCATGCCTTGTCTCCCGATATCAGAACCAGCCCTTCGAGCACCAGATTGTCGGCGATTCTCGCCCTTGTTTCCAGGTGAGGAAAGACGAATTCGGCATCCCCCCCGTTCAGAAGACATTCGGGACTGCCCCGGATTCTGGAAATTTTATCTATGGTTCCCGCGAGGGCAAGGATCGCGCCGCTCAATACCGCATCACTCGTGTTGGTCGCAGGAAAGGCGAAATGCCCTGTTGCCGGATCGAGCCGGGTGTTTCTTTTCAGCGCATCCAGCATTGTTTGCAGCCCCGGTGCGATGATGCCGCCTTCGAATTTTCCGTTGCGATCGAGGATGTCGACCGTCAATGCCGTGCCCAGGCTGACGACGAGGCCGCCCATGGGAAGCAGTTTTCTCGCCCCGATGAGGGCGGCCCAGCGGTCCGGGCCGAGTTGTTCCGGGGAAGTGTAACCGTTTAGGATGCCGCACCGGGATCGCTTCGCTTCGACCCAGGTGAAAACGAACCCGGGGAGCAGGGCCTCGATGCGACCCTGAATGTCTTTTCCGGCCACATTGGAGCCGATGACGGAAGCAGGCTGCAGGTTTTTCCAGGCAAGGGCCAGATCCTCGAGTTGGGCCTGGTCCGATGCTCCCCTGACGATCCATCCCCCTGGGCCGTGAAGTCCCCATTTGATCCTGCTGTTTCCCGAATCGATTGCGAGAAGATTCACGATATTCCCCTGAGGCTGACTTCCCCGGATGCGAAGGCGAGCCTGCCCCGACTTGATTCGATCAGGATCTCTCCCTTTTCGCTGACCCCGACAACCCGTCCTTCCTCGGTTTTGCCCGAGGGAAGCTTCATCCTGACCTGTTTCATGTGATAGGCATGGCGGTCGCACCATTCCTGCCGGAAAGCTTCGAATCCCCTTTCTTCGAACGTTTCCAGAATGTCGGAAAGCTCGGCAAGGATGGCGGCGAGCAGCTTGTTGCGTCCGGGACTTTTCCCGGGGATGGAGTCGATTCCGGTCACCGCCTGGTCGATGTTTTCCCTGACTGCTCCCGATAGCCTGAAGTTGATGCCCATCCCGATCACGGCAAGGGTGGGACCCAACATGTCACCCTTCACTTCGATCAAAATTCCCGCGACCTTGTGGAACTGGTAGAGCACGTCGTTGGGCCATTTGAGGCGGATGCCTTCGATGCCGCAGGATGCCATCGCGCGTGCCAGCGCAATTCCGACGGCGAGGCTGAGTCCAGAGAGGAAACCCGCTCCCCTGTCGAATTTCCAGGCGAGCGAGAAGGTCAGCGATCCTCCCGGCTCGCTGAGCCAGGATCTGCCCATCCTGCCCCTGCCCATGGTTTGCATCTCGGCGGCGAGCACCCTGCCGTGCGGGCCGTTCTCGCGCAGGAGCTCGGAATTGGTCGAATCGACGCTATCGCGAATCTCGATGTCGAAGCGGCCCGCCTTCTCAGCCAGCATTTCCGTGACGCTGTCCCGGTCGAGCCATTCGAAGGGCCGGCTCATCCTGTAGCCGCGGCCCCTGACTCTGTCAAGCGTGAGGTTTGATGCGGCCATGGACTTTGCCGCATTGCAGATGCTGGCTCTCGATACGCCCAGGGCTTGCGCGATGTCTTCTCCGGAATGAAACCGGCAGTCCGAGAGAATGCGCAGCACGGAGAAGGAAAGGGGCGTCATCGCTTTTTCAGCCAAGGCCGAGAGCCGTCTTCTGCAGCGCGATGATCTGCCTGATCCCGATCTCCGCCAGGTCGAGCATTTCATCGAGTTCGGCCCTGTTGAAAGGCGTGCCTTCTGCAGTACCCTGGACTTCGACGAGGTTTCCCTTTTCCGTCATCACGACGTTCATGTCGGTGTCGCACGCCGAGTCTTCGAGATAATCGAGATCGAGCACGGGTTTTCCAAGATGGATGCCGACGGAAGTCGCAGCGACGAAATCCGTGATCGGGAATTCGGAAATATTGCTGCTTTTCATGAGGCTCTTCAGGGCATCGTGGAGCGCGACGAAAGCGCCGCTGATGCTGGCAGTGCGGGTTCCGCCGTCGGCCTGGATCACGTCGCAGTCGATCTTGACGGTGCGCTCGCCCAGGCGTTCGAGATCCGTTACTGCGCGCAGGCTTCTGCCGATCAGCCTCTGGATCTCGTGGGTTCTCCCGGACTGCTTGCCCGATACGGCTTCGCGCTGCATGCGGCTGCCGGTGGAACGCGGCAGCATGCCGTATTCGGCAGTCAGCCAGCCCCGGTTCTTCCCCCTGAGGAAGGCTGGGACGCCTTCCTCAACGGAGGCGGTGCAGATTACGCGGGTGTCACCGGATTCGACCAGGACAGCGCCTTCGGCATGCTTGATGTAGTTTCGGGTGAATTTCAGGGGGCGGATCTGGTCGAATGCTCTGTTGCCTGGGCGCATGGTTCTGCCTATCTGGTTCGGATCTGTATTATACCAGTCGAGTCCCGCTTTCTTTGCGCAAAAGCGCCGCGAATTCGCTCGCGGGCATGGGTCTGCCGAAATGATACCCTTGCGCCTCGTCGCATCCCTCGTCCTTCAGGAAGGTCAGCTGTTCAAGGGTTTCAACGCCTTCGGCGATCACCTTGAGGCGCAGGCTGTGCCCCATGGTGATGATGGTCCTGATGATCGCGGCGTCATCCTGGTTGGTTGCGATGTCCCGCACGAAAGACTGGTCTATCTTCAGTTTGTCGATCGGAAAGCGCTTGAGGTAAGAAAGGCTCGAATAGCCCGTCCCGAAATCGTCGATTGACAGCCGCAATCCCATTTCCTTGATGGCGCGCAGGGTCCCGATGGTCGTATCGGCATCTTCCATGATGATTCCTTCCGTCATTTCGAGTTCGAGGAGCGATGGGGAAAGCCCTGTCTCTTCCAGGATGCGCTTGATCGCATCGACGATGTCTTTTTGCCGGAACTGGACTGCGGAAAGATTGACGGCGACAGGTACGACAGGCAATCCCTCCGTCTGCCAAATCCTGTTCTGGACACAGGCTGCCCGAATCACCCATTCGCCCATCGCGACGATGGCGCCGCATTCTTCCGCGACGGGGATGAAAACGGAAGGAGGAACAAGCTCTTTCGCGGGATGATGCCAGCGCAGCAGCGCTTCCATCCCGACGAGCTTGCCGCTTTTGATGTCGATTTGCGGCTGGTAATTGAGAAAGAGTTCTTCGCGCTTCAATGCCAGTTTCAGATCGCTTTCGAAGGAAAGCTGCTGGAAAGCCTTCTCGTTCATGTTTTTCGTGAAGAACTGGAAATTGCCCCGTCCGAGATCCTTGGCATGATACATCGCAGCGTCGGCGTTCTTGAGCAGCGCCGTGTGGTTCTGTCCGTCCTCCGGGTAGATGCTGATCCCTATGCTGGGGGTGGTGGCGATTTCCTGGTTCTCGATCATGACGGGTTCGGAGAGGGATTCGAGGATCTTTTGCGAGACATGGGCCGCATCGGCTGATTCCTTGATGCCATTCAGGACGACCACGAATTCGTCTCCACCCAGGCGAGCGACGGTATCCATGTCGCGCACGCAGCGTTTGAGTCGGTTCGCCACGGTTTGCAGCAGAAGATCTCCGGCGAAATGGCCGAGGGAATCGTTGACATTCTTGAAACGGTCGAGATCGAGGAAGAGGATGCCGATTTTCAACCCGTTTCGTTTGGCTCCGGCGATGGCCGATTCGAGCCGTTCATTGAGGAGCGACCGGTTGGGCAAATTGGTCAGCGTGTCATAATGAGCCAGGCGCTGAATTCGATCGAACGAAGCTTTGCGTTCGGTGATGTCGGAAAAAAGCGCGATGAAATTCGAAATTTCTCCCAGCTCGTTCCTGACGATGTTGATGGTTACCCACTTGGGATAAATTTCGCCGTTCTTTCTCCTGTCCCAGATTTCACCGTGCCAGTTTCCGGTGGATAGCAGGGTTTGCCACAGCGTCTGGTAGAAGCCGGGATCGTGCCTGCCGGATTTCAGGATGCGCGGATTTTTTCCGATGACCTCCATTTCCGAATAGCCCGTGATATCCGTGAAGGCCTGGTTGATCTTGATGATGTTGTTCCTGCTGTCGGTGATCATGATCGCTTCCTGGCTGTTCACGAAAACCTGTGCCGAGAGTCTCAACTGCTCTTCGGTCTGTTTCTGCGCCGTGATGTCTTCGGCGATTCCCGTGATGCGGATGAGCCTGCCATCCTCGTCCCTGACGGGGAAGGCACGGTCGCGTATCCAGCGGGTTTGTCCATCCGGCCTCACGATGCGGTAAGTGATGTCGCAGTTACCCTGCGCCATGCCTGAAAGCGCTTCTGCAACCCTGGCCCTGTCTTCCGGATGGACGGTTTCCAGAAGCGAGCCGGGAGAGTCGAGTTGGTCGTAGGGGAAGCCCCAGATTTCCTCGAAGGCGGGGCTGACATACAGCATTTTCCGTCTTGTGCTGTCGCTCATCCAGAAAACCTGTTTGATATTTTCGGCCATCTGCCTGAATCGTCCCTCGCTTTCTTCAAGGCTGTGGGCGTAGTCGTTGACTTGCTGAATGCTCTCTTCCAGGGTGCCTGCGAGCGAATTGAATGCGCCGGCAATCTGGCCGATTTCGTCGTTTCTGGCGATATTGACGCGCCGTGAGAGGTCGCCGTCCGCCTGCATTGCGCTCATGACTTGCTGCAGCGTTTTGACGGGCGCAGTGAAGGATCTCAGAAGCAGCCCGATAACGATGAAGAGCGCGCCCTGGAGTCCGATCTGCCCTGCCCATAGGAAGGCGTTGATTTCTTCGATCCGCGTTTTTTCCTTCGACAGGTCGATGACGATGCTGGCTGCGCCGTTGACGCTGCCGGCTTCGACATGGTGGCACATCAGGCAGTTGGTTCCCCTGAAATTGGTGCTGGCGATGAATGGAACGACGACTCTCAGGGAAGGGGAGGGCTGGGCGAGATCGGCTTTGCCGAAATAGGTTTGGCCGGTTTCGAGCACCTTGCGATCGACTGCATCTTTTGCCTGCTCTTCGGGAAGCCCCGGGCCGAATTGCCTTTTAACCTGATCCGCGCGGATGATCCTGAGGCTGGATATTCCGGCCGAGCTTCCCATTTTTCGGATGAACAGCATGCGATTGGCGGAATCCTGGATTTTCCCGGTCAGCATCAGCATGTTCATCCCGTTGATCACGCCGTCCGCAGCCTCGACGGCACGGCTTTCGGTCGATTGCAGGATCTGGTCCTCGAAATGGTGGAGAATCCATCGCTGCGCGAGGAGCATGATGACGAGCAGACAGGTTTGTATCAGGAGATGCATCCTGAACTGGATGCTCAATGAGTGCCACCAGTTTCTGATGTGCTGTAGCGGGATCATCTGAAAAACGTCATGATGGTTTCGCCGGAAACTGAAAATATTTCCGGGACATTGGCCGCCTTGCCTTTTCTGCCCCGCTTTGTTATGTTTCCGGGATGGCTAAAATCATCCTGTTGGCTGTCATATTTTTCGTCGCCTATTCCGTTTTCAAGCATCGCGCACCGAAGCAATCGACTCCAAAGTCGGAAGATATGGTCAAATGCGCCCATTGCGGTGTCTATCAGCCCAGGAATGAAAGCATCGCATCCGGGAGCCGGTTTTTCTGCTGCGATGAACATCGCCAGTTGCATGCGCGATGAACCTGGTTAGCCATATCCTCGCTCCCGAGGCGGAAACAAGTCACGACGATTTGTTATGGCGCCTGCTTCATTATTTTAACATCTATCGCATCATCCTGGGCGGACTTTTCCTTGTCGCTTCGTTCTTCCTGGGCGGAAAGTTCGATCTCGGGATCGTCGATCCCGAACTCTTTCTTTATGGAAGCGCCGCTTATCTGGCGGCGGGGCTGGCATTCATACTGCCGATCGCATGGCGCAGGCCGGATTTCAACGCTCAACTGGCCGCTCAGGTCTGTCTCGACATTGTTTTCATCGTGATACTGATGCATGCAAGCGGCGGCATACAGAGCGGTCTCGGGCTGCTGCTGCTGGTTTCCCTGGCCGCATCCGGACTCATCCGGCAGGGGAGGATAATGCTGTTCTTCGCATCCCTGGCCTGCATTGCGATATTGCTCGAGCATACCTACGACCTGCTCTATTTCCAGTCTGCGAGTTCCCATTATGTGCTGGCGGGAATGCTTTCGACCGGCTATTTCGTGATGGGGGGACTGATGCGGGTGCTGGCCCAGTCGAGCCGCGAAAACGTGGAACTTGCCAGACGGCGCGGTGCCGATCTTGCCAGCATGGAGAGAATCAATCACAGGGTGATCCAGGACCTGCAGGACGGCATCCTCGTCGTGGATGCGGCGGGCAAGATACTGAGCTGGAATCTCCAGGCGGAAAGCCTGCTGGGCGTGAAGGGGGAGGCGCTTCTGGATGCAAGTCTCGACAGGGAAGTGCCCCAGATCGCCAGGCTCTGGCATGCCAGGGCCAACAGGGGCCGGGAGGATCTGCTTGCGACGACGGGAAGCGGAAGGCGGATCCGGGTCAGGTTCGCTCCCGTCGACGGCAGCGGTTCGGTCATTTTTCTGGAGGACTGGAGCCGGATTCAGGATCAGGCGAGGCAAATCAAGCTTGCCGCCCTGGGGCGGCTCACCGCCAATATCGCGCACGAAATCAGGAATCCCCTTGCCTCCATCACCTATGCAGCCGAGCTGCTTGCCGAGGATGCGGCGGCGGATTCCGTGCAACCCAGGCTGCTCAACATCATCCTGGAAAATGCGAAGCGCCTCGACAGCATGGTTCAGGATATTTTGCGTTTCAACCGCAAGGACAGGGCCAATGCCGAAATTTTCAGCCCGGAGCGCTTTTTTCCGGACTTTCTCGATCAGTTTTGCCAGATTCACAAAGTGCCATCCGAATCCTTCGTTCTGGAGATGAAATCCTCGCAGAACCTGGTTTTCGACAAGAGCCATCTGAATCAGGTGATGTGGAACCTTTCCCGCAATGCCTGGCACCATTCGCAAAAGCGGGAGGAAAGCATCCGCATCCGCATCGGTCGTGGAAACAGGCCGGACAGGATGAATATTGATATCATGGATGACGGACCGGGTGTCGCCGAATCTTTGCAGGCCGAGTTGTTCGAACCCTTTTTCACAACTTCCGAAGGGGGGACCGGGCTGGGGCTTTATATCGCGCGGGAAATCGCTGCAGCGAACGGCGCCACGCTGGATTATGTCGGCGACGGCCAGGGCGGCCATTTCAGGATCGAATGCAGGGGGGCGGACGGTGATCAGACGTAAGGAAGGCGTGAAGCGCGTGCTGGTCGTGGACGACGAGCCGGACATCCTCGAACTCATCGAACTCGCCCTGTTGAGGATGGGACTGGAATCCTTTTGCGTCAGGGGCGTCAAGGGGGCGATCGAAGCGCTCGGCAAGCATCATTACGATCTTTGCCTGACCGACATGCGCCTGCCGGACGGCGAAGGACTGGAACTTGTCGAATACATCGGGAGGCACCATCCTTCCCTTCCTGTCGCGGTCATCACCGCGCACGGCAGCCTCGACAATGCGATCGCGGCCCTCAAGATGGGCGCTTTCGACTACATGGCCAAACCCGTATCGCTGGACCAGCTGCGCGTACTCGTCAATTCGGCGTTGACCCTCCCCGGGGCGGCCTCTCCCGAGCCTGGCGGGCTGCTCGGCAATTCTCCCGCCATGATGCAGGTGAGGGAAATGATAGGCAAGCTTGCGCGCAGCCAGGCCCCGGTCTATATCAGGGGAGAGTCCGGAAGCGGGAAGGAGCTCGCTGCAAGGCTGATCCACGAAAAAAGCGCAAGAAGGGACGG
>JAJZRP010000006.1 GCA_021802655.1 Pseudomonadota bacterium | reverse complement strand
TTGCTACTGCATAAGGGCTTCTGGGGCGAAAAGGGGTGGATTCATCTGCTGCGGTTTCACCCGTGTCGCCAAAACATTCGCTCGAACCCGCACTGTAGAGCCTGATCGGCATGTCGAGAAAACGAACTGCTTCGAGCAGGTTGAGGGTTCCAATACTGATGCTGTCCATGGTTTCCACGGGCTGATCGAAGGAAAGTCCAACTGAGCTTTGCGCCGCAAGATTGTAGATTTCGACGGGTTCCGTCTGCACCAATGCCTGAAGCACGCTCCTGAAATCGTTGAGCGACATCGAGACGGTTTTCACCTTGCCCCGAATACCCAGCTTTTCCAGATTGGAAAAAGATGCCGCCTGCGCATCCCTGGATGCGCCGATCACCTCGTATCCCTTTTCAAGCAGGAATTTGGCGAGGTAACTGCCGTCCGGCCCGGAAATACCCGTAATCAATGCTCGCTTGGCATCCTGCTTCCCCATCGTCAAATCATTCATTCGTTGTAATCATGGGCGGAAAAACCGTGCTTCTTGACGAGCTGATCCCTTTCGGCAGATTTCAGATCTTCGCGCATCATCTCAGAAACCAGTTCCGGGAAGGTGATTCGCGGAACCCAGCCCAGTTTTTCCTTCGCCCTACTGGGATCTCCGAGCAGGGTTTCAACTTCCGACGGCCTGAAGTAGCGCGGGTCGACCGCGACGATGCACTTTCCTGCTGGGTCGTACCCCTTCTCGTCCACTCCCTTGCCGCGCCATTCGATCTTCATTCCGAGTTCCGCTGCTGCTGCATTCACGAAGTCCCGGACCGAGTACTGCACCCCGGTCGCGATCACGAAATCCTCGGGCTCCTCCTGCTGCAGCATCAGCCACTGCATTTCCACATAGTCCTTCGCATGCCCCCAGTCCCGCAAAGAATCCAGATTCCCCAGATAAAGACAGTCCTGCAGCCCCAAGCTGATCCTCGCCAATGCCCGGGTGATCTTGCGCGTCACGAAGGTCTCCCCCCTTATCGGGGATTCGTGATTGAACAGGATGCCGTTGCAGGCGTACATGCCGTAAGCTTCCCGGTAGTTCACCGTGATCCAGTAAGCGTAAAGCTTGGCTACTGCATATGGGCTTCTCGGGTAGAAAGGCGTGGTTTCCTTCTGGGGCACTTCCTGAACCAGGCCGTAAAGTTCGGAGGTGGATGCCTGATAAAAGCGGGTTTTCTTCTCCAGCCCCAGTATCCTGATCGCTTCCAGTATCCTCAATGCTCCCAATGCGTCCGAGTTTGCCGTGTATTCCGGCTCCTCGAAGGAAACGGCGACATGGCTCTGAGCCGCGAGATTGTAGATTTCGTCCGGCTGAACCTTCTGGATGATTCTGATCAGGCTCGAAGAGTCCGTCATGTCCCCATAATGGAGAAAAAAGCGGACATCCTTTTCGTGGACATCCTTGTGCAAATGATCGATCCGGGCAGTATTGAAAAGCGAAGAGCGCCTCCTGATACCATGCACTTCATAACCTTTGCCCAGCAAAAGTTCGGCGAGATAGGCCCCGTCCTGTCCCGTCACGCCGGTGATCAGTGCAACTTTCTCCATAAATTCGCTCCCTGAATCAAAGTTCCGAGTTCATTTTCGACCGTACTCATCGTCGAAGCGCACGATATCGTCCTCACCCAGATATTCTCCGCTCTGCACCTCGATCATGACAAGATCGGTGATTCCGGGATTGGAAAGACGGTGCCTGTGCCCGCTTGGAATATAGGTCGATTCGTTCGTCCTGACGAGCATTGTTCTTTCTTCGTTGACAATGCTGGCCGTACCGCTGACCACGATCCAGTGCTCGCTCCTGTGGTAATGCATTTGCAGGGATAGCGATGCTCCCGGCTTCACCACGATGCGCTTGATCTTGAAGTTCCGGCCTTCCTCGAGCACTGTATAGGTGCCCCATGGTCGATGAACGGTGCGATGCAACCTATAGCATTCGTGTCCCATGCTTTTCAGCTGTCCAACCATGTGCTTGACATCCTGATCACGCCTTCTGTCTGCCACCAGCAATGCATCCGGCGTATCCACGATCAGGAGGCTGTCGAGGCCGATCGCCGCGACCATCCTGCCTTCGCTCTGGATATAGGTGTCGGAAACATCCAGAAGCAACGCCTCGCCGAGAACCCTGTTCCCAGCAGCGTCGGGAGAAACCAGATCGCTCACCGCATTCCAGGAGCCGATATCGCTCCAGCCGAAGTCGGACGGCACCACGGCCACCGCATCAGACTTTTCAAGCACCGCATAATCGAAGGAATTGTCGGGAACTTCAGAAAAAGTATCAGGATCGATTTCGGTCATGGCACCATTCCTGCCGGTGGCCTCCCAACATTTCACGGCAGCGGCATGAATATCCGGGGCATGCATTTCGAATTCCCTGATGACTCTTCCAGCAGCGAAGCAAAACACCCCTGAATTCCAGAGATAATTCCCGGACGCCACATATTCCCGCGCCTTGTCGAGAGAGGGTTTCTCGACGAACCGGGTCACCATTCTCGATCCCGCCTCGGCCCCGGGCTCGCCGCATTCGATGTAGCCGAACCCGGTTTCGGGAAAACCCGGAGTAATCCCAAAGGTCACCAGATGACCCTGCCTTGCAAGCTCGGACGCCTTGCCCACGGCAATCCGGAAGGCATCGACGTCCTCGATCAGGTGGTCTGCCGGCATGGCGAGAATCAGGGTTTCACCGCCATACCTCGCAGTCACATCCAGGGCGCCGAGAATGATGGCAGCGGCCGTGTTCCTGCCGAAAGGCTCGAGGAGATAGGTGTCAGCAACCTTCGGGCAGGATTTCTTCGCTTCCAGATACTCGTCCCGGCTCTTGAAATAGTATTCCCGGTTGGTGATCGTCAATATCTCGGGAACCCCTTCGAGGGACGCTGCCCTGGAAAACGTCTTGGCAAGCAGACTCACTCCGTCCGGAAGCTTCATGAAAGGCTTGGGATGGGATTCGCGGGATACCGGCCACAGCCTAGATCCGGAACCTCCGGAAAGAATCAGTGGAATGATCATTTCGCTCATGCGGTCTTTTAAAGCCGCTCCTTATCTGCAGGAGGATCGATATGCGAACATGTTAAGGTATGTTGCAAGTGTACCTTGACACAAGTAGGATGTCACCATCGAATCCGGGTTGCCGTCCCGCCCAGGGATTAGCTCCCCAATTAATATTCACGTAGCTGAAAAAACATATGGGAAAGCGTCGATGACAGGCGAAGAGATTTCATTCCATGTCAGATATCAACCCAAGTCGCGGAAATCGAGAAAAAATGGGGAATAATGATTGTAGCGGACTGCGATGTGGCTTCCGCCCTTTTCGAATCCGGCATATTTCGAAAAGGGCATGATTGCTGCTTTGTGTTGTGGCAATCAAATCGGATTCCGAGCGATGATGCCGAAATTCGCAGCGCAGCCTGAAACTTCGAACGCAATGGCGGAAAAAATTGCCGCATGGGGCGGCAACACCTGCAAGAACCATCAATGACAAGACCCTTTCATGAATAACTCCATGTCTCAAAAGAGTCATTCCCTTGCACTCGAAATTCGAGTACCAATCAGCCCCAAACCCTATTTTTTCAGGCAAGTGGAATATCTCTACAAATCAGCAGTCGCATGTGCGGGACCAAACACAACCATCCAGATGATCGTAAGCGTAGGGGAAGACATGGAACCCTATGATATCGGCGCCACCCAACCCTGGGCAGACGAAAATGTATCCTGGCGCTGGGTTCCCCGCGAAGACTTTAAAACGCTTTCTTACCATGCCACGGGACTCGACCGCTTCTTTGTCGAAACCGACGCGGACTTCATTCTCATGGCCGACGCCGATACGATGTTCATACGAGGCGTGGATGATCTTCTGTTGTCGTTGCGCGAATCTCCTGCCATAGCCGGGGTCATAGCCCATGTTCCACCCTTCCTGGGTCAGCCGGAAGTAACCTGGAAAAGTCTTCTGAAGATATATGGCAGGGCGCTTCCCAAGGACCTGTATCAGCACACAGGCTGGGGCACCATGTTTCATGACCCCCAATTACGTTTCGGACCGGCCTACTACAATTTCGGCGCCGTGTTCATCCCTGCAGCAATGATGCCCGATTTGGCAAAAACCTTTGCCGCAAACTTGTCCGATAAATCATCCAATGTAGGTTATTTCCAGGGACAGGTTGCGCTCACACTATCGATCCATGACCTCGATCTTCCGCGCATCGCTCTGGAGCCACGCTACAATTTCCCCAACGACCCGCGTTTCGAACAGGCCTACCCCCAGGACTTGGCTGACGTACGGATATTGCACTACTTGCGCCTGGAGCAAATCCAGCGCGATGCAATCTGGCAGTCTCCAGAAATGCTGGATTCATTTCTTGCTCGTCGTGACCTCATGCCATCGAACGAAATTCTTCGAAGCAGAATCCAATTTCTGACCAGTTGAATATTGCCGCAATGACGAAAAAAACGATTTATGTGACCCAGCCCTTTCTTCCGCCACTGGAAGAGTTCATCCCTTATCTGGAAAAAATCTGGGAAAGCAAAACCCTGACCAACGGCGGTCCGTTTCATCAGCAACTAGAAAGCGCCCTTTGCGACCATCTAGGCATAAAACATATTTCCCTTTTCACCAATGGCACCATTGCGCTGATCACCGCCTTACAGGCACTTCGAATCACCGGAGAAGTGATCACCACCCCCTATTCCTTCGTGGCAACCTCTCACGCATTGCTGTGGAATGGCATCAGGCCGGTATTTGTAGACATCGACCCTAACACCCTCAACCTTGACCCCGCAAAAATCGAAGCAGCCATCACTCCGCAGACCACGGCCATCATGCCGGTACACTGTTATGGCCATCCATGCGATGTGGAGGCAATCCAGGAAATCGCTGATCGGTACAACCTCAAGGTCATCTACGATGCAGCGCATGCGTTCGGGGGGCAAGACACAGGAGGCAGCATATTGCGGCATGGCGATCTTTCGGTGCTGAGTTTTCATGCCACCAAGGTATTCACCACTTTCGAAGGCGGAGCAATTGTTTGCCGGGATGCCAAGACCAAGGAGCACATCGACCATCTGAAAAATTTCGGTTTTGCGGACGAAACAACTGTAGTGATGCCGGGCATCAACGGAAAAATGAACGAGTTCAATGCGGCCCTTGGGCTTTTGCAGTTGAAATACATTGATAAGGCCATAGCTAAACGCAGAGAAATCGACGCTGCTTACCGTGAACAACTGAAGGGGGTAAACGGAATTCGCTGCCTGAACGATACAGGTGAAACAACTGCAAACTATGCTTATTTCCCAATTCTGGTGGAACCCGATTATCCTATCAGCCGCGACGATCTTTATCAAAAACTCAAAAATCACAGTATCCATCCTCGTCGCTATTTTTACCCCCTGATTTCGGAGTTTCCAATGTATCGCGGATTGCCGTCAGCTCAACCGAACAATCTTCCTGAAGCAACTGCCGCTTCGAAAAAGATACTTTGTTTGCCAATTTACCCATCACTAGGGAGACAACAAATCGAAGCCATCACCCAATTAATTGCAGCGTATTGATGCAGAGCTATGCATACCCTTCTCTCGGAAAGAGGACGCATGAAGCTGGCAATCATGCAACCCTATCTGTTTCCCTACCTAGGTTATTTTCAGCTTATCCAGGCTGTCGATGTGTTCGTAATTTACGACGATGTCCACTACATCAAGGGCGGCTGGATCAACCGCAACAAAATACTTCTACAAAACAAGGCACATCTTTTTACGCTCAATATTCTGGGAGCCAGTTCGAACAGGCTGATCAATGAAATCCAAGTTGGCAACAACCAAGGGAAATTGCTGAAAACCCTCCATCAAAGCTACGCCGGGGCACCGCAATTTGATTCTGTCTTCCCCATAATCGAAGAAATCTTGCTCCAGCCGGAAAAAAACTTGGCGAAATTTCTAGCTTATGGGCTGCGGCGGCTCTGTGGCCACCTTGGCCTGACTCCGCAATGGCGAACTTCTTCTTCCTTAAAAAAAGACAATTCCTTGCGCGGACAGGACAAGGTGATTGCGATCTGCGAAGAACTAGGAGCGACCGATTACATCAATGCGCCGGGTGGAAAATATCTTTACAGCCATGAAGACTTTACACGAAGAGGGATACAGCTTTCCTTCATTCAAACAATACCGGTCACTTACCGTCAATTCGGCAATCCATTTGTACCCAATCTGTCCATCATCGACACCCTGATGTTCAATCCACCTGACACTGCCCGAACCCACATCTTGACTCATTACGAACTGGTCTAGATCATGCCCGAAAATTTTTCGCAAGCCCTTCAACAGCCAATCGGCGGCTATTTCGAACTGGAACTCCCTCTCCAGCATCCATTGCGATATCCCGATGCCCTTCGTTTTCAATCTGCGCGGGCCGGATTTTACGCTTTGCTTTTGGCAGGAAAACCCAAACGGGTCTGGATGCCCAAATACATATGCGACGTCATGCTATCCCCCATCACTTCGGCGAAGATTGAAACAGCTTTTTACGATCTTGATTCGAATCTCGAGGTTTCACGCAATGTGTCCTTGAAAGCGGGTGACTGGCTCTTTTATGCCAATTATTTTGGCGTATGTTCCGCCCAAGAGGATAGTCTGATGCAAAGATTCAATCCCGACCAGCTTGTCCTCGATCACTCGCAGGCATTCTTCGAAGCGCCGAAGAAATGCCTGGCCACACTTTATTCCCCGAGAAAATTCTTTGGCGTTCCCGACGGCGGGCTTTTATTGACGTCGATCAACCTTACCGAACCGGAAGAAATCGAATCACACTCTGCCTCTAGGTGCGCTCATTTGTTGAAGCGCCTGGATGGTTCCACGGAAGAAGGTTATGCTGATTTCAGAAACGCTGAAGAAACCTTATCCGATTTTCGCCCACGAAAAATGTCGCTCCTGACGAGGCGCTTGCTCTCGCATATCGACTACGATATGTGCGAAGCACAACGTAACGACAACTTTACCTTCCTGCACAAGCACTTTCGGCACTCAAACGAACTGTCTTTCTCCCATGTGAACGGCCCCATGTGCTATCCATTGTTAGTCGAAGATACCGCCGTTCGGGAGCGTTTGCTGGCAAACCGTATATATGTTCCTGCATATTGGAGAGAAGTCGGAATGCGCGTGGCGGCGGAAACCGTGGAAAAACGCCTGGCTGACAAGTGTTTGCCGTTGCCGTGCGATCATCGCTACACTAAGGAAGATTTGCTGCGCATCGTCGACATAATGAGTGCAGCAATATAAACCTCAGATGATAATCTGCTCGACGGAAGGATCAAGAACATGACTGATTACTGGAAATGTTTCTGGCTCGATCACGCAAAAAAGAGTCGCGAAGCGGACTTGCAAATTCAAGTATTACGCACTCTCAACAAACAGCCAATCCAGCCTGATGTTTTCGCCTCAATCGTGGAATCCGTCATTACGCTACTGGCGCCGAATCCTGACCACACCCTGCTCGACCTGTGCTGCGGCAACGGCATCATAACCCGCGAACTCGCTCCCAAATTCAGCGCAGTCACCGCTGTCGATTTATCCGAGGAGTTTACTTCCCAACTCTCGGTGTATATCAACAATATTACTGCTTTTTCAGCAGACGCAAGGACTGTCGATTTCCCCGCCCAATCCTTTGACCGTATTCTATGCTACTCTGGCGTACAATACTTTTCAGAATCGGAAACCATCAATCTTTTCATGAAACTTCGACACTGGATCCGCAAAGGTGGCTTGGTTGTGCTCGGCGATATTCCTGACACTGGCCGCAGATGGAATTTCTTTAACTCACCAGAGCGGGAAGGTGCATATTTCGCGGCCTTGCAAAGACAAGAGCCCATAGTAGGAAACTGGTATGAGCCTGGATGGCTGGAGAAGCTCTCCCTTCATGCTGGCTTCAAATCAGCCAAACTCCACCTACAGCCTCGCGCCCTTCCCTTCCAGCATTACCGGTTCGATCTTGTACTCAGTACCTAAGCATGAGATCAAGGGAGATACACCTAATACCGATCCGATCCGGACTTGGTGCAAGCGTTCGGTTTGGCGCGATTTTTGCTTTACCAGCAGGGATTCAAACAGATTCCGAGCGATGATGCCGAAATTCGCAGCGCAGCCTGAAACTTCGAACGCAATGGCGGAAAAAATTGCCGCTCCAAACGGCAATATCTGTACAATCCAATCAACGAGAGCCTCATTCCATGGAACATAATATCGAAGCCATCCTGCAGCGCGGGATCGAATTCCACAAGAACAACCAGTTCCTGGAAGCAGAATCCTGCTATAAACAAGTGCTCGGCATCGATCCCAACAATGCCGACGCAATCCACTTACTCGGGCTGCTGGCGGATGCCACAGGAGACAAGGATCTGGCTGTCGACCTGATCAAGAACGCCATCGCCATCGATCCGACCAGTCCTGTCTTCTATGGCAACCTGGCTAACATCCTCAAGTTCAAAAACGAATTCGATCTGGCGATCGCCTGTTACCTGGAAGCCATCAAGCTCAACCCGGCATATGCCGAAGCGTGCTTCAATCTTGCCAATCTTTACCGGGATCTGAACCGGCTGGAGGATGCCATCCCCTACTACCGGCTGAGCATCGAACTCGAACCCGATTTCGCCATCGCCCATATCAACCTCGCCGAAGTTTTGCACAAACTCGGGCAACCGGCAGAAGCCATTTCCTGCTACAGGAAACATCTCGAATTGAAACCGGGCGATATCTACGGAAAAAGCAGGCTTGCGGATGCGCTCTTCGAACATGGCGTGGAGCTTGAAGGTCAGAGCCTGAAAGGCCAGGCAATCGCCTGCTTCGAAGAGGCCGCTTCCATCTATCCGTCTCACATCGCCAGTCGAAACAAACTCAACCTGCTTCGACAGGATGCTATTGACGACCTCGAAGAAGATCCTCTTGACGAGGACACGAACGGCAAACGCATCGTCGTCGTGCTGGGCATGCATCGCAGCGGCACGAGTTCAATAACCCGTGCGCTCGAAGTCATGGGGGTGAGCCTTGGAGACAAATTGATTCCCCCGATGCAGGACAATGAGAAAGGATTCTGGGAAGATGCCGAACTGCTTTCGCTAAACGACAGCATGCTTTCGGCAATCGGTTCGGCCTGGCACCATTTTGCTCCCGTCACTCGCCATGACGTCGAAAAATTACGCAAAGAAGGCTATTTCTTGCGCGCGGTCAAGCTGCTTCGTCAAAAAGTCCGCCATACTCCGATTTTCGGATTCAAAGATCCCAGATTGGCCAAACTTTACCCTTTCTGGAAGGAAGTATTGGCGCATTGCAAATATCAAGTCAGCCATGTGCTGGTCATACGCAACCCGCTCAGCGTCGCCGATTCTCTCGTCAAGCGGAATAATTTCCCTGCGGAAAAGTGCTATCTGATGTGGCTGGAGCATGTCGTCGTCAGCTGGATAGAAACCAGCGGAAATACGCGCACGTTGGTCGACTTCGATCGCCTGATCGAATCCCCGGAGCGGGAATTGATCCGGATGGCAAAATCCTTTGGCCTGGGGATCAATTCCGATGAATTGGAAAAATATCGCGGTGAATTTCTTGACGAGAATATGCGCCACGCGGTTTACTCGCCAGACGACTTGTTGCTGGACGAAGCTTGCCCACCATTGGTCAGAAGGATGTATGCCGCCTTGCTGGAAGTGGCTTCCGACCGGATTCCCATTGACGATGAGGCGCTGAATCAGCAGAGCATCGAATGGCTGAATGAATTCAGCCTGATGAGGCCGAGTCTCATCCTCTCAAATGAAGCACTGCTCCAAGTAGACAAACTGAACCAGACCATCGCCGCACAGGACCAGACCATCGCCGCACAGAACCAGACCATCGCCGCACAGGACCAGACCATCGCCGCACAGAACCAGACCATCGCCGCACAGAACCAGACCATCGCCGCACAGGACCAGACCATCGCCGCACAGAACCAGACCATCGCCGCACAGAACCAGACCATCGCCGAGCTGAAACTGGACAAAATCGAGAAGAAGAATGAAATCATTTGGATGAATGAAAAGAAGGGAGTCGGTGAAGCCCAGATTTCCGCCTTGACTGCCACCATGGCTCATGGCAACTTCGAAGCCGGCGTTCAAACAGCGAAAACGCTGCTTCAGCAGGGCAGGCTGAAAGAAGCCCTGGGAATTGCTGAACTTCTTCTGACGATACTGAAAGATTACCAGGTAGTGTTGCAGCTAATGATTGACATCGGGGTTGCATTCCATAACAGACGCGATCTCAACATGGCCACACTGGCATACAGAAAAGTGCTCGAAAAGGAGCCCAAGCATGCGGTCGGCATGCACTTATTGGGCCTGGTCTTGTCGCAACAGGATCGGTGCGACCAGGCAATGGAGCTAATCGAAAAGTCCATCAGCCTTTGTCAAAACATTCCGCTCCACTTCTTGAAGAACGCCGGACTGATCGCGGAAAGGCTCTCCAACCCGATCCTGGCAGAATCCTATTACAAAAAGGCAATCGCTGCGGAAAAGGCTTATCCTGACGCTTATTTGTGTCTGAATGCATTACTGCAAAGCCAGGGCAGAATTCCCGAGGCCGAAAAATGCCTTGTAGAAGGTCTCGAGCACATTCCCAACAATGTCGAGATTGGCGCTCAATTGCAACACCTGTACTATAAATCGAAATCCTTGCCGCATCCCAATTCCTAAAATGACCATCCCCACCCTGTCCCGTCAAACTCTATTCAAGACAACCAGATGAAATCACTGCCCCCCGTCGCCGTCATTCTGCATCTTTTCTACACTGACCTTTGGGATAATGTTAATTCCTATCTTCGCAACCTGGAGGGGGAGTTTGACTTATACGTCACCATACCCTTCGACCTGATACAGGGCCAGGCCATCATCGACAACATCAGGGCAAGCTATCCCGAAGCAAGAATCATCCGCTTCGAAAACAAGGGAAGGGATGTCGCCCCTTTCATGGAAATATATCCTGCGATCGCACCATTATATAAATATATCTGCAAAATCCACACGAAGCGCTCCTTGCAGATCATTGACGGAACGCAATGGCGAATCCAGCTTTTTGATGAATTGCTTGGTTCCCCTGAACGAGTCCGGGAAATTCTTGCGGCATTCGACCAAAACCCGGAGCTTGGAATGATAGGCCCGGCTGGCCGTGCGATTTCGATCCGGTCCACCAAAGTGCCCGGCTTTCAGGCATACAGAAAGATATTGACTCCCTGGGCTGACACCCTGGGCATCCAGAAACTCCACAGGCTGCATTATCACTTCTTCGGCGGAACCATGTTCTGGTTCAGATCCGAAGCCATGTTGCCGATCCTGAACCTGAATATCACCCAAGCCCACTTTGAAGAAGAAAATGGCGTATACGAAGGGACAATTGCCCATGCCCTCGAGCGATTCTTCCCTGTGGCCATCCATGCGGCCGGCTTCAAGATTGGCGACACGGACAATCTTGCCTCTGGATCAACCGGGAATTTAAGTCCAGAATATATCGAATCCTATGGCGATGGCGATGAAGCGAACTTCCGTCCCAGAAAATGGAAACCTGCCGAAAATAGCAAACCCGGAGTCAATCTGATCGCTCCGGTAGAGTTCATCAATGGCCTTGGTTTGAGTTCGCGAGGCTTTGCCGCCAGCCTGCAACATACCGGCCTGCCTCTCAATGTTTTCCCTTGGCATATCGGCTTCGAACGCGTAACCCGAATTGCGGTGGAGTATCCGACAGCGGAATTTCAGCCAATCAATATTGTACACCTCAATCTCGACCTGCTCTCAGGCATCGGACCCGATAATCCGCCACTCGTAAATCTCGTGAAGCCAGAATGCTACAATATTTGCATACCCTACTGGGAACTGTCCGCCCTACCCCCGGAATGGCAGAACGTGATCCAGAGGTTCGACGAATTCTGGTGTGCGAGCTCCTTTATTGCCAGATCAATTTCGGCCGTCTCATCCCGCCCGGTCAGAGTGATTCGGCCGTCCCTGAGCTGGCTCGAATCTGAGCCCAGTGCCGCCCGGAGCGATATCGGCCTGCCTGAAGACAAATTCATATTTGCCTATGCAGCCGATTTTGGCAGCGTCCTCGGCCGCAAGAACCCAATGGCTTTCATACGCGCCTATATCGATGAGTTCCAACCCGAGGAAGGTGCCTGCTGTCTCGTAAAGATCAATTACTCGAATCGAGGCAATCCGGTAATCCAAGAAATGCTCTCGATTTCAAAACAAAGAAAGGATGTCATCTTCCTCGACAAACTGTTGACGGACGAAGAGATGAAAACCCTGTTCGAGAATATCGACTGCTATGTTTCCCCGCACCGCTCCGAAGGATTGGGGCTTACCATCCTGGAAGCGATGAGTGCGGCAAAACCTGTTATAGCCACCCCATATGGAGGCGTCGCAGACTTTGTAACGCCGGACACGGCATTCCCATTAGACTACCAGCTCATCGAAGTCGGAGAAGGCAACCAGCCCTATCCTCCATCATTCATCTGGGCCGACCCGTCCATCGCCTCGATTAGGCAGAGAATGCGGCAGGTTTTTCTTGATCAGGAAGCAGCTGCCGAAATCGGCCGCAAGGGCAAAATCCACGCCAGGTCCCTATTCTCCCTGGCAGAAACGTCTTCAGCCATGCGCACAGAAATAGATCGAATATGGCAAGACACCACTGGCGGGCAATGAACCGGGGAGTAAGGATGCCGGGGGCAGTCACCCACATCAAAGCTCATTAATCCATCGAGAGATCCAAGATATGAAAAGCACTCTGGTTAGCATACTGATGCCCGTCTACAATACCCCCCCTGAAATCCTCGAAGAGGCCATCGAGTCAGTTCTGCAACAAACCATACCGAACTGGGAACTCTGCATCTGCGACGATTGTTCGACATCAGCCGCGACCACTGAAGTTCTGGAAAAATTCAGGGGAGTCGATTCCCGCATCAAGATCACGCGAACCCCGAGAAACCTGCATATCGCCAAGACCACCAATCTGGCCGCAGAATTTGCCACCGGCCCCTTCGTCGGATTCCTCGACCATGACGATACGCTGGAACCCACAGCAATCGAGGCCGTTATGCATGCCATCGCCAGTAACCCGGAAGCAGACGTGCTCTATACCGACGAAGACAAGATCGAACCAAACGGTGATTTCAGCGACCCCTATCTCAAGCCCGCATGGTCTCCGGAGCACCTGCAATCGGTAATGTACCTTCTGCACTTCCTGGTCGTACGCAAGTCGCTTTTTCTGACATTGGGCGGGGTGCGCGACGAATATACCGGCGCACAGGATTATGATCTTGCGCTAAGGGCGACCGACCTGGCCCGGAAGGTCGTGCACATTCCGCAAATCCTGTATCACTGGCGCAAAATTCCCGGCTCGGCCGCAGCCGAGGTAAATGCCAAGCCAGATGCATTAATCAATGCGGCAAGGGCGATCAATGATTTCGTGACCAGCAAGGACCAGGGTGCGAAAGCGACCGACGGTCTTTTCCCAGGAAGTTTCAGGGTAAACTGGTCAGTCGACAAAACCAGCCCTGTAACCTTGCTTATGCTGACCAACAGCAGTCGCCGCGATGTCGAGGGCAGAGGCAACATACTTCTCGTAGAGCATGCCGTAAACAGCATCATCAAGCAATCCACGTTCCCCAATTACCGAATCGTCGTTCTGGACAACGGCAATATGCCCAAAGACGTTCAAAAACGGTTTAAGGCGGCAGGAGTAAAAGTCGAGTTTTACCATTTCCATGGGCGATTTAATTACCCCAAGAAAATCAACCATGCAATGAATTTTGTCAATACGGAAGATGTCATCCTGCTCAATGACGATTTGGAAGTCATCACGCCAGACTGGATTGAGGCCATGCTATCCTTTTCACGTCAACCGGGTGTGGGGGGAGTGGGCGGAATGCTGCTTTACCCCAATGGTCGAATACAACATGCGGGGGTAGCCTTGGGTATCAATGGAATTTCCACCCATGTTTTTCACAATCTGCCTGCAAACCAGGTTGCTTATTGCGGCTATAGCCACCTTGCACGCAATTACTCCGCGGTCACCGGAGCAGTTTTCGCAACCAGAAAAAGCCTGTTCAAGCAGTTGAAAGGATACGATGTGTCAATGGGTACCGATTACAATGACATCGATTTTTGCCTCCGCTTAAGGGCGTCCGGATATCGAATCGTTTACACCCCTTACGCCAGGCTATTCCATTTTGAGGGCTCAACCTTGGCAAGGCATGAACCTGATCCGGCAGATCAGGCAAATTTCATCAAGCGATGGGGCTCCGCCGTAGCAACTGATCCCTATTTCAACGCCAGAACCCCCCGCTAATCATTCCTAGGAGTTAATTCGTGCATGACATGATCCACCAAAAGCGGATTACCTCATGGCCCAGGGAACTCAGGATTCACATAGGAATGGTCGTATTTCCCGGTGAAGAAGAGTCGGCATGCAGCAGCATAAACTCATTATCGAATCAACGTAACTTGCGCTTCGAGTTGACGGTGATTTCCGATGCATATATACCGGGAATATCAGCCCTGTCTTCGCAAGGCAGCCCCTTCGGCATGCTGAATCAGACCCTGAAGCGAGCGAATGCGGACTGGGTGGGCATGATCCATCCCGGGGATCAAGTTCCTCAACATGCCTTCCTTTTTCTTGCCGAGGCGATACACAGCCACCCGGAGTGGCGATTTGTCTACAGCGACGAGGACATCGTCAATCCGGAGGGGGAATTCATCGAGCCCCACTTCAAACCCGATTTCAATCTCGATCTCTTGCGCAGCACGCCCTACATCGGAAATCTGGCCCTGGTCCGGGCCGATCTGTTCAAAGAATCCGAAGGATTCGACACGGCTGGCGCTTACGATCTGGCATTCAGGGCCTACGAAGCAGGAGGGGAAGCCTGTATCGGACATGTTCAGGAAATCCTCTATCATCGCTCCCCAAAAACGGAAAATTATCCCGAGGGCAAAACAAGGTCCATTCTGGAAGCGCATCTTTCAAGATGCAGAATAAGCGCTCGGGTGGAACCCGGACTCATTCCCGGCACTTTCAAGATTCGCTACCTGCACGATTCGAAGCCTCCGGTCTCCATCGTCATTCCGGTCAGGGAGCCCTTTCCCCAGCTTCAAGCCTGCCTCGAATCGATCGTCGAGAAGACAGTCTATACCAATTACCAGATCCTGCTCTCCGACATGGGCTGTCCCTCCCCTGAAATCAGGGCTTACCTGGGAAGCCTCGCGAGTCTCGATTCTCCCAAGCTGAAGGTATTGCCGCCTTCTTCAGGGCTGGAAGAATTACTGGAACAGGCATTGGGAAATTCGCATGGAGATTACCTGCTTCTTCTCGACAGCCATACCGTGATCATCCAGCCCACCTGGCTGGACATGATGATGGAACACGGCATGCGCCCCGAAGTGGGAATTGTCGGGGCGCGCCTTCTGGATCCCCGGGGCAGAATTTATAGCGCAGGAATCGTCGCCTGCTCCTCCCCTGCGTTTCGTGGCGAGCCCATGAATCATCCCGGCTACTTCGGCAGACTCCAGGTCGACCAGAACTACTCGGCAGTTTCAAAAAAATGCCTGCTGGTGAAGAAAAACCTGCTGGAAGGCTGGCTTTCGGAAAAAGAAAAATGCCCGGATGCCTTCTTCGATATCGATCTTTGCCTTTCCATCAGGAAGGAAGGCTGCCTGACCGTCTGGACGCCTTTTTCCAGCGTGCTTTATAACGGCGGCGATTCGGAACCTTCGATGCTAGAGGAAGAGCGGAACCTGCTCTGGAAAAAGTGGCTGCCGCAAATTGCGAACGACCCCGCCTACAATCGCAATCTTTCCGTGGAGCACTGCTTCGGAGAAGAAAAACATGCCGAACTCTTTTTGAACCCGCTTCCCTGGCGCCCCATTCCCAGAATGCTCGCCGTCATCGGCGACTCCAAGGGCGGCAGCGGGGAATACCGGGTCAAAGCCCCCCTCAGGGCGTTGAATAATGCGGGCAGAATCGAAGGGCTGGAATGCTTCGTTCACCATATACCTGTCGGGATGGAGCGAATCAAGCCCGATGCTGTGCTGCTGCAGTATCAAATCGAAGAAGCGCACATCCAGGCGACCGAACTCAATCGCAAATACAGCGACGCCTTCTATGTGTTCGAGATCGACGATCTGGTCACCAACCTCTCCGCGAGAAACGCAAACAAGGTCCTTTTTCCTCCGGACACGATCAAAAGACTGAGAAAGATCGCTTCCCTTGTGGACCGCATGGTGGTCTCGACCGAACCGCTTGCGGCAGCCTACAAGGGATTCTGCAACGATATCAGAGTGGCTCCCAATTGCATCGAGCGCGCCAAATGGGGACATCTGGAACCCGAACGAAGAAAAGGCAATCTCCCCAGGGTGGGTTGGGCGGGAAGCACCAGCCACGGCGGAGATCTCGCCTTCGCCGTGGATCTCGTGAAGGCGCTTGCGGGTGAAGTGGAATGGGTTTTCTTCGGCATGTGCCCCGATGAGCTGCGTCCTTATGTCGAATATCACGAACCCGTCCCGATAGGCGAATATCCGGTCAAGCTCGCAAGCCTGAACCTGGATCTTGCAATCGCGCCGCTCGAAATCCATGCCTTCAACGAAGCCAAAAGCCACTTGAAGCTCCTCGAATACGGCATCCTGGGCTACCCCGTGATCTGCACCGACATCACCCCCTATCAGGGGGGCTATCCCGTCACCCGCCTGAAGAACCGCTTCCAGGAATGGGTCAAGGCAATCCGCGAGCATGTTGCGGACCCGGATGAATGCAGCCGACGCGGAGATATACTTCGGGATTACGTGAGGCAGCACTGGATACTGGAAGACAATCTGGATCTCTGGTCCAAAGTCTGGCTGCCCTGAAAAAATTTCCTAAAGTTATCCATTTTGCATCCGATAACAGGATCAAAGCGGATCATCTTCGCTGAATAATGACCCTGTTATAAGGAGAACGGAAATGCCAACCACCATCAATACCAACATCATGTCGCTGAATGCGCAGCTGAATCTTCAAAGCTCGCAGAATTCGCTGGCCACCTCCCTGGAGCGTCTCTCCTCAGGGCTCCAGATCAACACTGCAGCGGACAACGCAGCCGGATTTGCGATTGCCCAGCAGATGACCGCCCAGATCAACGGCATCAACCAGGCAGCACAGAACGCCAACGACGGCATTTCCATGGCACAGACCGCACAGGGCGGACTGAATGCAGAGATCGGCCTTCTGCAGAGCATGAGGACCCTGGCAGTCCAGGCAGCAAACGGCACCAATTCCGCTTCCGACCGCCAGGCCATCCAGGCCCAGATCGCCCAGCTTCAGCAGGAACTCTCCCGCACTGCGCTCACCACCCAGTTCAACGGGCAGAACATTCTCGACGGCACCATGTCGGACGCACAATTCCAGGTTGGTTCGAACGCCGGGCAGACCATCAATTTCGGCATCGCCAACACCCAGGGCAGCGCCATCGGCAACAATGCCTACAGCACTGGCGGCGCAATGACCGGAGCAACGCTTTCCACGACCAGCACTGCATCGGGCAATGGCGTCACCGCCCAGACTCTGACCATTCAGGGCTCGATCGGAACCAAGAGCGTTTCGGTATCTGCCAATGAAACCGCCTACGCGATCGCAGCCGGCGTGAACAATCAATCTGCCAGCACCGGCGTGACTGCAAGCGCACTCACCCAGGCAGAAATTTCCGGTCTTGCTTCCGGCGGCACGGTTTCTTTCGGCCTGACCGGATCCAACGGCACTGCGGTGACGATCAACGCCTCGGTGACCAGCACTTCCGACCTCTCTGCGATTGCCAATGCGATCAACGCAGATACGGCAAGCACCGGCATCAGCGCCTATGCAGACCAGAGCGGCAACCTGTTCATGACGCAGAGCCAGGGCTACGACATCAAGATTACCAACCTGAGCGACTCGGGGGTCACGGCGGGCACCATCGCCACGGTGAAAAGCTTCGGCACCGGCGCAGCCGCAACGACAGCCTCTGTTGCAAGCGGTCAAAGCGCGACAGTGGGCGGACAGATTTCCTTCGAATCCTCTTCGGCCTACACGATCAATTCCAGCGTTGCCGGATCAGGTGCGGGAGGGAGCGTGCTCGATACGACTTCTGCTGCCAATACCAATCTCGGAAGCACGCTGAATGCGGTTTCCAGCATCGATGTCACCACAGTGACCAACGGCACTCCGACAGGTGCGAACAACGCCATCAACACCATCGACATGGCGCTGCAGACCCTCAACACCGTCGCGGCAAACCTCGGCTCGGTGCAGAACCGGTTCCAGGATACCATCACCAACCTGCAGACCACCTCGAACAATCTCTCTGCAGCGAGAAGCCGGATTCAGGATACCAATTACGCCCAGGAAACGTCCAACCTGACGCGTAGTCAGATCCTGCAGCAAGCGGGTACGGCAATGCTGGCACAAGCCAACCAGTTGCCGAACATGGTCCTGACCCTGCTCAAGTGATGTAGGACTTCAACCGGTAGCCTGGCCAGTGCTATACTGGTCAGGCTCATCCGCTTAAGGAGATGGATCATGTCGATATCACCAATCAATATGACGACGATCGCGCAGTACCCCGCGCCACAGGGGCAGGATCAGGCTCCGAGCCAGAATCAGGTTCCGAACCAGAATCAGGTTCCGAGCCAGAATCAAGCTCCGAACCAGAATCAAGTTCCGGTTCAGAATTCGACCCAGAGCCAGGGAACGGAACCCAGCGTGAAGCAGGTGCAGCATGCCGTGGACCAGATCAACAACGTGGTTCAGAATTCGAACAAGGATGTCCAGTTCAAGCTGGAAAATTCCAACGGGAAAGTCGTGGTTCAGGTCATGGATACCCAAAACCATCAGGTCATCCGCCAGATCCCGAGCAAGGAAGCCCTGGCGATTTCCCAGGCGCTGGATAAACTGCAGGGACTGCTCGTCAAGCAGCATGCCTGAGATCTGCGCCTTGCGCGCCGATTCCTAGGAGAACATCATCATGTCGACATCTTCGACCGGGCTTACCAGTACTTCTGCTGCACTGGCAGCAGCCGGTGCCTCGGTTTCCAGTATGGGGGGAATATCCTCGCCGGGAATCGGGTCGGGACTCAATGTCAACGCCATAGTCAGTGCGCTGATGACTGTGGAGAGCCAGCCGATCAACCTGCTCAACCAGCAGGAGTCATCCTATCAGGCTAAGCTCTCGGCCTATGGCAGCATGACGGCAGCCCTCTCTTCTTTCCAGAGCTCGGTGGCAACCCTCACCAGCCAGTCGACTTTCCAGACGCTGAGCGCCACACCTTCCGACACCACGGTGCTGACTGCCGCTGCAGCCAATAATGCGAGTACGGGGAACTACTCGATCAACACCACGGCCCTTGCCCAGGCGCAAACCCTGGTCGCATCGGGACAGGCCAGCACCACTTCCGCGATCGGAACGGGAGCTTCCACCACGCTCACCTTCTCTTTCGGCACCACCTCGGGAACCACTTTCACCCAGGATCCGACCCAGGGAACCAAGACGGTCACGATAGACAGCAGCAACAATTCGCTGCAAGGTATTGCGGACGCGATCAATGCCGCGAACATCGGAGTCAGCGCATCGATCGTCAACGACGGCAGCAGCACCCCCTACAAGCTGGAACTCACCTCCTCCACCGGGGCGAACCACAGTATGGAAATCACCGTGTCAGGTGATGCCACATTGCAAAGCCTGTTGAGCTACAGTCCCGGGGGATCCCAGAGTATGACCCAGACTGTCGCAGGGCAGGACGCAGCGCTCACGGTGAACGGGCTTTCCATTGCCAGTCCCACCAACACCGTGACCTCGGCCATTTCCGGGGTGACCCTGAACCTTCTCAAAACCGGGACGAGTACGCTTTCGATCACGAATAACGCATCGTCGGTTGCAACTGCTGTCCAGTCTTTCGTCACTGCCTACAACACCCTGCACGGCGCGCTGAGTCCGCTCACCGCATACGACAGCACCACCCAGCAGGGCGGGCCGCTGCTCGGGGACTACACCGCCATGTCGGTCCAGACGCAGCTCTCCGGCATACTCGTGTCTGCCGTTCCCGGACTCTCGGGAAATTCGGGCATCACCACCCTGGGGCAGCTCGGCATCAGCCTCAACAAGGATGGCACGCTTTCTCTCGACAACACAAAGCTGCAGAGCGCCATTTCAAGCAACCTTTCCGACATCGCCGGCATGTTCGCTTCCGTCGGCAAAACCACAGACAGCCTGGTCAATTATGTCAGCTCGACCAGCAATACCCAGCCCGGCAGCTATTCGGTCGATGTCTCGCAACTCGCCACCCAGGGAAAATCGGTCGGAAGCGCCAACCTGAACGGCGGCATCACCATCACGGCTGGAAGCAACGACACGCTGAGCCTCACCCTGGACGGAATATCCTCTTCGGTGACATTGCCTGCTGGGACCTACACTTCATCCCAGCTCACCACCCTGGTGCAGAGTGCGATCAACGGCGACACTGCATTTTCCTCGGCAGGCTCCTCTGTTGCAGTGAGCGTCGCCCCGACGACCGGCTACATGACCATCACCTCGAACCGCTATGGGTCGGCTTCCAATGTAGCGGTATCGAATACCAGTGCCGGTCTGGCACTCATGGGCAGCACCAGCACCTCGACCGCCGGCGTCGACGTCGCCGGAACCATAGACGGAATTGCGGCCACGGGATCGGGACAAAATCTGACTGGTCTCACCGGCACGCCAACGGATGGGCTCACCATTCAGATCGCCGGAGGCTCATTGGGCAACCGGGGCACGATCAACTATTCTCAGGGCTATGCGACAGGCTTGAGCAACGCCATCACGGGTATCCTTTCCAATTCGGGACAAATCGCGTCTGCCACCAACGGCATCAATGCCAACATCACCGACATAAAAAATCAGATCACGGCAATGAACGCTCACCTTGCCATGGTCCAGCAAAACTACATGAGTCAATTCACCGCTCTCGACGTGCTGATGGGAACCATGCAGTCGACCAGCAGCTATCTGACCCAGCAACTTGCCAACCTGCCCAAAGTTAATTAACTGGAGACCGACATGTACGCAGCCAATTCGGCGATCACCGCCTACTCGAATACCGGGATGGAAACGGGCGTTTTTTCCGCGGATCCGCACAAACTGATCCTGCTGCTTTTCGAAGGCGCCTCCCTGACCATTTCTTCCGCGCTGGGGCATATGTCCCGCAATGAGGTCGCCCAGAAAGGCAGATCGATTTCGCATGCCATCGCGATCATCAACAAGGGACTTCAAGCCAGCCTGGACATGAAGGCAGGCGGAGAAATCGCACAGAATCTGTTCGATCTCTATGATTACATGACGAGGCGCCTGCTGCATGCCAATCTCAACAACGACCCCGAAGCGCTCAAGGAAGTCTTGAAACTGATCGGCGAACTGAAGGGCGCATGGGAAGCCATCGGGAACAAAACTCAATCAACTCCCGAAGCCGAACCTGTTCTGGAGCGCCGCGCAGCCCTCAGCTACGGCAAGGCATGAATCCGGGATGTCTGCACCTTACCAGAGGGTCCTGGCATTATCCGAAAGGATGCTCGCCTCCGCACAGGGAGGGAACTGGGAAAATCTGCCTGGAGAGGGCAAAGCCTATTTCGATGCCATTCAGTTGATCCGGAGCGCACCGGTTGTCGAGGTCGACAACCCGGAAAAGTACGCCGCAGTGATTTCCTGCATTCTGGAAAACGACGCAAAAATCAAATCGCTGATCAAGGCAAGAATGGACGATCTGCGTGGCGCGATGGGCAGCGTCAACCAGTCAATCAGGCTCAATGAGGCCTATCGCCCGCGATGAATCCGCTGGATGCCCTGACGAAAGTCGTTCTGCTCAACCAGAAACTGGACCAGACCTTCGTCGCGACCCAGGAAGCGAAGCTCCCGCTGATCGAGATCGGTCAGCAGGTGAGCGCAAAAGTCGAAGGACAACTGCAAAACGGCAATTTCAAGGTAAGCATCAAGGGGCAGCAACTGCAGATGAACCTGCCCCAAGGTACGAAACCCGGAGATTCGGTCAATCTGGTTTTGGTGAGCCGCGATCCCAGGCTGACCTTCAGGCTGGATTTGCCTCAAAGCCCCACTCAACCTCAGGCCGAACTGAGCCAGGCTGGCCGGCTCGTATCCCGGCTTCTTCCCGATGCATTCAAACCGAATGTGCCATTGACCGGAACCAAGCCTGTCCTCCCTTCCCCCCCCCGGGAACCCGGACAGCTTGCCCAGGCGCTGCAGAACACGCTGGCGAAAAGCGGCCTGTTTTACGAATCGCACCAGGCGCAATGGGTGATGGGAGAGCGTCCTCTGGCGCAATTGATGCAGGAGCCCCAGAATGCCGGCACATCAATGCTTCAATCCCGGCAATCGCAGCCCCAGGAACAAACGAGTCAGCCCGCAATATCGCAACCTGCAGCACAAGCTGCCGCTCAGGTCAGCACTGAACCTGCAACCGATGCGCAGCTCAAGATCAGGGAAACCGCGCTGCCGATTGTCCGCCAGCAAATCAATACGCTCGAATCCCAGTCATTCAGCTGGACCGGGCAGGTGTGGCCAGGACAAACCATGGACTGGCAGGTGCAGGAGGAAGAAGACCAGGGCAAGCGCCAGGATGGAGAAGCTTCCCGGATTTGGGCTTCCCGCCTGCGCCTCAGCCTTCCTTCGCTCGGAGAAATCAACGCGAACCTGAGGCTCACCCCATCCGGCGTGCAGATATCGCTTCAGGTGGCCAATGCGAATACCGAAAACAGCCTGAAAAAACAGGGGAAAACGCTCCAGGAATCCCTGGAGGCAAACGGCATTGCACTGGTTTCCATGGCGGTGAAACGGCATGGATGAAAAGCCCAGGCAGTCCGCAGTGGCGCTAGCCTATCATGCCGGGGATGCGGCACCGAAAGTGGTGGCGAAAGGGCGCGGAATCGTAGCCCAGATGATCATCGAACGCGCCAGGGAAGCCGGGATTTATGTGCATGAATCGAGGGAGCTTGTCACCCTCCTGATGCAGGTCGATCTCGACGACCGCATCCCGCCGCAGCTCTACCTTGCCGTGGCCGAACTGCTCGCCTGGATCTACCGCCTGGAGCATGCGGAACAGGGCAAACCCTAGACCGACATGTTCATGATGTCGTTGTAGGCGGTAACCAGCCTGTTCCTGACCTGAACCATTTCCTGGAAGGAAAGGTTCGCCTTCTGCACTGAAAGCATCACATCGGTCAGATTGGTATTGCTTGCGGGCCCCGTTTCCATCGCCCTGGCCAGTTTTTCAGAATCCTGCTGTGCAGCGTTCACCTGTCCGATGGAGTTCTTCAGCACCGAGGCGAAATCGGTTCCCGAAGACGAAGGTCCCGGCGCCTTGCCGCTGGCGGCACTGGAAGCTGCCTGCAGCTGGCTGAGCATCGCATCGATTCCGGACAGATCCATTTCAATCTCCTGAAAATTTCAAATATACAAGCAATATCCGTGCCAATTTAGTCCTCGCTGGCCAGCCGATATTGCTGCAATTTGTATCGCAAGGTTCTTTCGCTGATCCCCAGCTTCTGCACGGCAAGCTTTCTCGAACCGTTGACCGAAGCCAGAGTTTCCATGATATGCTTTTTTTCCAGCGATTTCATGTCTTCGACCTTCTCCTCTGCCTTTTCCCCTCCCCACGCTTCCTGGAGCAACAGATCTTCAGCTTCTATTTCCTCGTGCGACGCAAGAATCACTGCTCGCTGAATGACGTTCTCGAGTTCCCTGATGTTCCCCGGCCAGGAGTGACTGAGCAGGCGCGCCTGTGCCTGGCCGGAAAGTTTGAGTCCCCTCCCGGCATCATCCATGCGGCTCACGAAATACCGTGCAAGGGGGACGATATCCGCAGGATGCTCCCGCAACGGCGGGATGCAAAGCGGAATGACGTTCAGCCTGTAATAGAGATCTTCCCTGAACGTGCCCCTGGCGACGATCTCCGCCATGTCCCGGTTGCTCGTTGCCAGAACCCGGATGTCGAGGGGAATCGTTTTCCTCCCTCCCACGCGCTCCACTTCCCTCTCCTGCAATACGCGCAGCAATTTCGCCTGGAGCCCCAGCGGCATTTCCGAAACCTCATCCAGAAGCAAGGTTCCGCCTTCGGCCTGCTCGAACTTTCCGGCCTGAGCCTGCAGTGCCCCGGTAAAGGCGCCCTTCTCATAACCGAACAGCGTCGCTTCCAGGAGATTTTCCGGAATCGCCGCGCAGTTGATCGCCACGAAAGGCTTGTCGGCACGGGCTGAATTGCGGTGTATGAAGCGCGCAAAAACTTCCTTCCCGGTTCCGCTCTCCCCTGTCAGCATGACGGTCGCCGATGATTTCGCCACCCTTTTCGCGAGCTGCAGCAGCGCCTCGATTTTCGGATCCTGAGCAATCACTCCGGTGCTGTCGTCATAGGGGACGGAAAGCTGATACTTCTCCACATACTCGATCAGGCTCGAAGGCTCGAAGGGTTTCAGCAGGTAGTCGCATGCCCCGGAGCGCATGGCGCTGACCGCCTTCTCGACATCGCCGAAGGCCGTCATGAGCACTACGGGAATCCCGGGGAAAGCGGTATTGATCTGAGCCAGAAGGGCAAGGCCGTCCATGGGCTTCATGCTGACATCGCTCAAGACGAGGCCAACCTTCTCCCTTTTCAGAAGGGCAAGCGCCTCAAGGCCATCCCCGGCAGAAAATACCGGGTAACCGGCAATTTCGAGCGTCGCTTCGATGGCTTCCCGCAAATCATGGTCGTCTTCCACGATCAGCACAGGGCGCTTTCCCGATTCACTCATCACTCAGTTCCATCCTCAATAGGTCGCCAGCGCGCTTGTTCCATTGGTCCTGCGCAGAAAACCGGTCCGATCCGGATTTCGTGGGAAAAGTCAGCACGAATTCGCTTCCGGAACCCTCCTCCGATTTGACCCTGATGCCCCCGCCGTGCGATTGAACCACGGTTCTGACGATGGCAAGGCCGAGGCCCGTACCCTCCTGGCGCGTAGTGAAAAAGGGCTCGAACAGGCGCTCCTGCAGCTCCCTTTCGATTCCTTTTCCCTGATCTCTGACGGAAATAAAAACAGCCTCTTCGTCGCACCAAGCGCAGAGCTCGATTTTACCTCCTCCCGCGGATGCCTGCATCGCATTTTCCAGAAGATTGAGCAGCGCACCGCTCAACGCCTTGCGGCTTCCTTTGAGCAACGCGCCATCACTCTCGTCATGAAGTTCGAAGGCAAGTCCGCGCGCCGTCATCTGAGGCTCGATCACCTGCTGCAATTCAGCCAGAAGATTCGAAATCTGGATATCCTCCTCGCCCACCGTCTCGCCCTTGACGAAAAGCAGCATGTCCTTGATCAGCTGCTCCAGGTGATGCAGCCTGGCAAGCGATTTTTCGGCAAATTTCGCACGTTCTTCAGGGGCAAGATCCATTTTCCCCAAATGGGAAGTGTACAACATCGCGGTAGCCAGCGGGGTGCGCAACTGGTGCGCGAGGCTGGCAGCCATCTCTCCCATTGCAGACAGGCGCTGGTTGCGCTGCATCTGCATCGTCAGGCTATGCGCTTCAGTGATATCCTGAATCATCAGTATCTGCCCGTCGGATGCGCCCAGGCTGCTTTTCACGATACTGAAGCGCCGCCCTTCGAGAGACAGCCATTCGCCCGGGGTGGCTGTTTGCGTCAAACAGGCAGCAGCCACATCCTGCCATTTCCTGCCGTGCATGCCTTCCCCGAACATGGCATTCGCAGCGGGGTTCGTCTCGATCACGAGGCCTGCGGCATCCAGCACCACCACCCCCCCCGGCAAAGCCGTGAGAATCAGGCCAAGCCGCTCCGACAAGGCTTCCTTCTCGATAAACTGGCTGCGCAATTCGCCGTTTGCCACTGCAAGTTCGCTCGTCAGCTGCTCGACACGCTGCTGCAATTCCTGATAGGCGCGAGAAAGGTGATCGGAAGCCTGCATGAAAATCGAAAAGGCTTCCTCCAGTTGCTGCTTGTTTCCCGGTGTGGAATCCATATTTTCATGTAAAATGTTCATCTGGACAACATCATACCCCTTATGCCGGATAATGTTAAAGTGGGCGAACACTTTAATTAATTCATTGGGTACAACGACATGGCAGTAGACACCCAATCTTCACTGATGTCGCAGTTGCAGCTGCTGAACCGCCTGCCGATGCAGAAGAAATTCGGGCTGATGGTCGCCGTCGCCGCGATCATCGCGATCCTGGTGGGCGGGTGGATATGGGAAACGGCACCGGACTATCAGGTGCTCTACAGCAATCTTTCCGACAAGGACGGTGGAGAGATCGTCGCCTCCCTGCAGCAGATGAATGTCCCCTACAAATTTGCGGAAGGAGGCGGCGCCCTGCTTGTCCCCTCCGACAAGGTCCATGAAATTCGCCTGAAGCTTGCAACCCAGGGCCTGCCCAGAGGAAGCCTGGTAGGATTCGAGTTGCTGGATAACGAAAAGTTCGGCACGAGCCAGTTCCAGGAGCAGGTCAATTACCAGCGGGGGCTGGAAGGAGAACTGGCCAAGACCATCCAGTCGCTCGCTCCGGTGCAAAGCGCAAGGGTGCATCTCGCCATCCCCAAGCCCTCCGTCTTCGTTCGCGACCAGGAAAAGCCAAGCGCCTCGGTGCTGCTCAACATATTTCCCGGGAAGACGCTGGATCAGTCCCAGGTGACCGCAATCGCTCACCTCGTCTCGAGCAGCGTTCCCGAACTTTCGGTAAAGAACGTGACGATTGTCGATCAGAACGGAAACCTTCTGAGCCAGCCCGTCGATGCGCTGCTCATGAGCGGCATGGACCCGGGGCAACTGAAATATCTGCAGGAAACCGAGCGCAGTTATATCAAGCGCATCGAAGACATATTGACCCCGGTTGTGGGTGCTTCCAACGTGCGCGCCCAAGTGACGGCCGACCTCGATTTCTCCCAGGTCGAGAACACCTCCGAAACTTACCAGCCGAACCACGACCCCGCCTCTGCTGCCATACGCAGCCAGCAGATTTCCGAGACGACTTCGAACAGCGAACAAAAGGCGAACGGGGTTCCGGGAGCGCTTTCGAACCAGCCGCCCGCTCCGGTGACGGCTCCGGTGACCACGCCGGTTGCCGCCTCTGCTGCTGCCGCAGCCGGCAAACCGGCAACCACGAGCGGTAATTCGTCGAACATGCAGAAGGATTCGACCACGAACTACGAGGTCGACAAGACCATTGAGCATGTCAAGCACCCTGTCGGCAGCATCAAGCGCCTGTCGGTTGCCGTCGTCGTCAACTACGAAAAAACGGTCGACGCGAAAAAGAAGGTCGGCTACAAGCCGCTTCCCCCCATGGAAATCAAACAAATCACCGATCTCGTCAAGGAAACGATGGGGTTCAATGCAGCGAGAGGAGATACCCTCAACATCGTCAACACGGCTTTCACTCCGCCGGAAACGGACATCGTACCGCCCCTTCCCTGGTGGAAACAGCCTGAAATCGTCGCACTTGCAACCACTATCGCCAAGGATCTGGCTTTCGCAGGCGTCGTGCTTTATCTGATCATGGGCATCATCCGCCCCACCATGAAGAACATCAAGGCGGAGGCAGCCGCCGCATCGGCACGCGCAGCAGAAGCAGAAGAGGTTGCCCAGCAGCAACATCATGCTCCGCAGATCAATCCGTACGATGAAGCAACAGCGGAAGCAGCCAAGGAACTCGCACGCCAGAACCCGCAACTGGTCGCCAACGTCATCAAGGGATGGGTATCCGGAAATGAGTGACGACGGACTCAACAAGAGCGCGATTCTGCTGCTTTCCCTCGGGGAAAACGAAGCTGCGGAAGTTTTCAAATACCTGGGGCCAAAGGAAGTGCAGAAGCTCGGCACGGCGATGGCCAGCCTCACCAATATTTCCCGCGAGAAGATCGACAGCGTTTTTTCGGAGTTCTACGACGCAGCAGGTGAAAAAACCACCCTGGGAATGGGCTCTGACGAATACATTCGCAATGTGCTGAAAAAAGCACTCGGCGACGACAAGGCGGCCAGCCTGATCGACCGCATCCTCCAGGGCGGGGACACCAGCGGCATTGAAGGCCTTAAATGGATGGATGCATCCACCGTTGCAGAACTGATCCATAACGAGCATCCGCAGATCATCGCGACGATACTCGTCCACCTTGAGGCCGATCAGGCTTCCGAAATCCTGAGCCACTTCACCGATCGCCTGAGAAACGACACCCTGCTCAGGATCGCGACCCTGGACGGCATCCAGCCTGCAGCCCTCAAGGAACTCAACGATGTGATGTCCAAGCTGCTTGCCGGCGGCGCCAACATCAAGAAATCCACACTCGGCGGAGTCAAGGTGGTTGCAGACATCATGAATTACATGGGTGGCGGACAGGAAACTGCCGCCATAGAAAACATACGGGATAACGACCCTGAAATGGCCCAGCAGATTCTGGATGCCATGTTCGTGTTCGAAAACCTGATGGACGTCGACGACAGGGGGATTCAGTTGCTCCTGCGCGAAGTGCAGTCCGAGTCCCTGATTGTCGCCCTCAAGGGAGCGTCCGAAGACTTGCGTGAAAAAATATTCAAGAACATGTCTCAGCGCGCTGCCGACATGATGCGCGAAGATCTCGAATCGAAGGGACCCGTCAGGATCAGCGAAGTCGAAGCCGAGCAGCGTGAGATTCTGAAGGTCGTCAGGCGCCTCGCCGACGAAGGGCAACTCATCCTGGGCGGCAAGGGAGAAGAAGGCTTTGTCTAGGCCGATCATCCCCAAGGAACAATTGAGCGCCTATCAGCGATGGGAACTCGACTCTTTCGATGAAAACCAGAGCGATCCTGGAATCACCCTCCCCACCGCAGAGGAGATCGAGCAGATCCATCGCAACGCCCACCAGGAAGGGTACGCTGCAGGCCGGCAGCAGGGTCATGACGAAGGTTATGCCGAAGGCTACAAACAAGGAATGGCGGAAGCAACTGAAAAGGTGAATCTGATCCAGTCGATTCTGTCCAGTATCAACCAGGAATTGTCCCTGCTGGACCGGGAAATCTCTGAAGATCTCCTTTCCCTGGCGCTTGCCATAGCAAAGCAGGTGCTGCTCCAAGCCATCGAGGTAAAACCCGAAATACTGCTTTCCATTGTCAGGGAATCCATTGCAAAGCTGCCGCCATTCAACCAGCATGCCAATCTGAGGGTGAATCCGGAAGATGCGGGACTCGTCAGGGAACAGATGGGCGAGCAGCTGGAACACACCGGATGGAAAATCATCGAAGACGAGCGCATCGCGCGCGGCGGGTGCAAGATAGAAACATCCAGCAGCCAAGTGGATGCTTCGCTTGAGAAACGCTGGGAAAAGGTGACTTCGGCCATCGCCAAGAACAGCGAATGGCTGCCATGACCGCCCTCCATACCGCACGCTGGAAGGGTTTCCTCCAGGATTGCGCGGATCTCGTTTCCGTTACAAACCCGCTGCAAATCAGCGGTCATCTTACCAGAGTCGCCGGGCTCGTCATCGAAGCCGTGGGGCTGCAGCTCCCGGTGGGAAGCGATTGCACCATACTCCTGCCTGACGGAAAGACCGTGGATGCCGAAATTGTCGGCTTTTCAGGAAGCAAACTCTTCATGATGCCGTCCAACGATATCCACGGCCTGGTTCCCGGAGCCAAAGTCGTTGCAGTCGAATCTTCGCCCGAAAAACCCAACCTGAATGGGGCAATTTACCCCAGAAGACGGATTCAGGACCATACCAAACATGTGCCTGTAGGAAACTGCCTTCTGGGCAGAGTTCTGGATGGGACAGGCCGCCCGCTGGACTCTCTCGGCCCCCTCAAGGCCCATCAGGGTGCAACCCTGCAAAGCAGACCATTCAATCCGCTGGATCGAGACCCGATCAGCACGCCGCTTGACGTCGGAATCAGGGCGATCAATGCACTGCTGACGGTGGGCAGGGGGCAGCGCATGGGGCTTTTCGCCGGAAGCGGCGTGGGCAAAAGCGTGCTGCTTGGAATGATGGCGCGCTATACCAGCGCGGAAATCATTGTCGTCGGTCTGATCGGCGAGCGGGGGCGCGAGGTCAAGGAATTCATCGAACAGATTCTGGGAGAAGAAGGACTTGCCCGTTCGGTCGTCATCGCAGCCCCAGCCGACACCTCTCCCCTCCTGCGCCTGCAGGGAGCGGCCTATGCCACCACGGTAGCCGAGCATTTCCGCAACCAGGGCAAACATGTTTTGCTGATCATGGATTCCCTAACGCGCTTTGCCATGGCGCAGCGCGAGATTGCGCTCGCGATCGGCGAGCCCCCCGCGACCAAGGGTTACCCGCCTTCTGTTTTTGCAAGACTTCCCCAGCTCGTGGAACGCGCCGGCAACGGGCCCAAGGGTGGCGGATCGATCACTGCATTCTATACCGTGCTGACAGAAGGAGACGACCAGCAGGATCCCATAGCGGACAGCGCCCGAGCCATCCTTGACGGTCACATCGTGCTTTCAAGGAGCCTTTCCGACCAGGGACATTATCCTGCAATCGACATCGAAGCCTCCATCAGTCGAGCCTTCACCAGTCTTGTTTCCGCGGAACATCTCGATCTCGTCAGGCGATTCAAGCATTATTATTCCAGATATCAGAGAAACAGGGACCTGATCAACGTCGGTGCTTATGTTCAGGGTTCAGATCCCGAACTGGACAAGGCAATCGCCCTTTATCCGAAATTCGAGGCATTTTTGCAGCAGAAAATGCACGAAAGAACGCTTTACCTGGACAGCATCAACCAACTGGCCTCGGTTCTGCTTCATTAACCCGCCATGAGCAAGATTTTCCCGCTTCAAATTCTGATCGATCTGGCAAAAGAACAGGCGGACATTGCCGTCGTCAAGCTGGGCAAGCTGAATCGGCAGCGCCAGGACATCGACGCCAAGCTCGAACTGCTTTTGCAATACCGGCAGGAATACCAGTTGCGCTTCGAAGAATCGGTTCGATGCGGGATCAACATGGGCGAATTGCAGAACTACCGGAATTTCCTGGGCAAACTGGATCTGGCCATAGACCAGCAAAGGCAGTTGCAGGTCGAGTTCGTCCAAATTGTCAAGGCAGGGCAAATCGAATACCAGGAGCGACAGAAAAAACTGAAATCCTTCGAGACGCTGGCAGAGCGGCACCAGGCTCTCGAGGATAGCAAGACCCACCGGAGAGAGCAAAAGGAACTGGACGACTTCTCGAACAAGGCATTCTTGCGCAACCGGGCAGAAGAAGAATAAACCCTGGCACGAGGATTGCTTGACTGTGGGCATTCAAAAAAACGGGATAGCCATGCAAGCATTATTGCCCCCCCTCCAGAGTGCGCCACAGGATGCCGCTCCCCAGCCTTCTTCAGCTTCCTCAGGCAGCGGCACCGATTTCCAGTCGACCCTCCAGTCCAAGATGAACGACGCGAATGCACCGGCCAAAACGGACCCGAATACCAATCCGCCGAGCATAAATGGCAAGCCCCATTCCACGCAGGAAAATGCGGTGCAGCAAGCGCTCATCGCCGTAGCCATTCCAGTTGCCAAGGCAAGCGATCCGGCACCGGCCAAAACCATTCAGAAAGCCGATGCCAAAAAGGAGGCGAAAACCGATCCTTCGGCGCTGCCCGCCACGTCTCTTCCCGTAAACATTCCCTTGCCCGGCGCGCCTTCCGGGAAAATGCCTGCCGATACTGCGTCCTCCGGAAAATCTGCAGTATCCGACAGCATTTCCAAATCGCCGACCCCCGGCAATCCTCTTCACGAAACGCTTGCATCGCGATCGGCAAAGGGCGGCGCCAATCCGGCAGATTTTTCCCAAACCGGCAATAATTTGCCGCCCAAGCAGGTGAAGGCATCGCCCTCGCAAACCATAGCGGAAAAAACCGTCCTGCCCGAGACCAAAAAAACATCGGAAAGCACAACCTCACTGCAGTCGACAGGCATTTCCCAGCAAGGGGATTCCAAGGCGGTACCCAAACTGACAGTAGCAGCCCCGGTTGCCAACCCCAATTGGGGGAATGAACTCGGCCAAAAAATTGCCTGGATGACTTCGTCCGGGAACCATGTCGCCGAACTTCACCTGAACCCGCCCAATCTCGGCCCGATGGAAGTCAAGTTGACGGTTCACAACGACCAGGCGACCATCCAGTTCGTCTCGCAGCATCAGGAAGTTCGAACCGCCCTGGAATCGGCACTGCCCAGGCTGAAGGAAATGATGATGGACAGCGGCATTTCGCTGGGCAATGCCAGCGTGGACTCGGGTTCGTCCCAGCAATCCGGATTCGGCCAGCAGGAACGATCGAGTCGACCCGGTGAACCCTTGCCCATCACAGGACATATCCCGGTCAGGATCAGCCGGTCGATCGGCAAGGTCGACACTTTCGCCTGAGTTCCGGGTGCATGAGACCGAAATTCGCCAGCATCTATTGATGAATGGCGACAGAATGCTATGATACTGGTTAGTTGCAGCATTCAATCTATAAGCTAGGGAACGGCATGGCAAAGGGAAAGCCACAAGAAGACGACGAAGACGACGAAGTCGCTGCGCCAAAGAAGAGCAAGCTCATGCTGATCATCCTGATTCTGCTGGTGCTGATCCTGCTCGGAGGAGGCGGCGGATTCGCCTACTGGTTCTTCGCGATCCACGGCAAATCGCCCCAGGGCGCGAGCGCTGCCGTCCAGGCGCAGCCAGAAGGCCCCCCCACCTATACCGCGCTCGAGCCTTTCACGGTCAATCTCAAGGATCCAGGGGTGGCCTTGCAGACTGCCATCACCCTCAAGGTGCATGACGAGAAGGTCGATGAAAAAGTCAAGGAGCGCATGCCTGAAGTCCGCGACCAGATCCTGCTGCTGCTTGCCAACCAGCAGTCAGCAAATCTCATGACCACTGCGGGCAAGGAAAGCCTCGGCAGCCAGATCGCACTTGCCGTGAACAGGATCCTGGGCGCAAAAACCCCGAATAGCGGGGTCAGCAAGGTGCTGTTCACCTCTTTCATCATCCAGTGACGCCATGAGTCAAGACTTCCTGTCACAAGACGAAGTCGATGCCCTGCTGAAAGGGGTCACGGGGGAGTCCGACGACAATCCGGAGGAAGGAGCCGACTCCACTGGCGTCAGAAACTACAATATTGCGACCCAGGAGCGCATCGTCCGTGGCCGCCTGCCCACGCTGGAACTCATCAACGAGCGATTTGCAAGGCTTTTCAGGCTAGGGCTTTTCAATTTCCTGAGGCGCAGCGCGGAAATTTCGGTAGGTCCCGTGCGCGTCATCAAATACAGCGAGTTCATCCGGAACATGCCCGTTCCGACAAATCTCAACCTGATCAAAATCAACCCGTTGCGAGGCACTTCGCTCTTTGTTTTCGACCCCAACCTGATTTTTCTCGTCGTGGACAACCTGTTCGGCGGAGACGGACGCTTTCACACCCGGGTCGAAGGCAGGGAGTTCACCCCCACGGAGCAGCGTGTCATCCAGCGCCTGCTTGAAGTCGCTTTCGCAGACTACGAAAAATCCTGGTCCCCGGTATTCCAGATACAGATAGAATACCTGCGCGCCGAAATGAATACCCAGTTCGCCAATATCGCCACGCCGAACGAGGTGGTCGTCGCGACCACTTTCACCATCGACCTTGGCAACAACAGCGGAGAATTCCATATCTGCATGCCCTATTCCATGATCGAACCGATCAGGGACACTCTCTCCAGCAGCATGCAGGGCGATCAGATGGAGGCCGACACCCGCTGGGTGAAGCTGCTTTCGAAGGAAATCCAGCAAGCCGAGGTCGAGCTTGTCGCGAACCTGAGCGAAGTGCCGATCACGCTGGGGCATATTCTCAACATGAAAGAGGGTGATATCATCTCTCTCGATATTCCGGAAGCCATCATTGCACAAATCGACGGCGTACCCATACTGGAATGCAAATACGGTGTACTGAACGGCCAGTACGCACTGAAAGTCAACAAGATATTGAGTAACTCCGAAAGCGACTTCCCCTCGAAAGAACATCATGGCTGAAGATTCCTCCGACGATTGGGCAGCAGCAATGGCAGAACAAGCCGAGAGCTCGGCTGCCGACGACTGGGGTGCCGCCATGGCCGAACAGGCCGAGGCCCCCAAGGTTACCCCGGCTTCCTTCGAGCAGCTCACGAACTCGGCGCAAAACACGCTGGCCAACGATCTGGATATGATCCTCGACATCCCGGTTCAGCTGACCGTTCAGCTCGGACGCACCAAGATCGCCATCAGAAGCCTGCTGCAGCTGGCTCAGGGCTCCGTGGTCGAACTCGACGGCCTGGCTGGAGAACCCATGGATGTTCTCGTCAACGGCTGCCTCATCGCACAGGGTGAAGTTGTCGTCGTCAACGAAAAATTCGGCATACGACTCACCGACATCATCACCCCTTCCGAGCGGCTGAAAAAACTGAACCGATAATGAAATCCAGATTCACCCTGGCGCCGCTTCTTGTCTTTCCCGTTCCTGCCCTGGCTGCGCAGCCTGCCCCGATCCAGCCTGTGGCGGGAATGCTGAAAATGTTTGTCGTGCTGATCATCGTGCTGGGCATGCTGATCCTTGTGGTCTGGCTCCTGAAGCGCTTTACCGTTCAACAGAAGATCCCCGGCGGGGCAATAAAAATCATAGCCGGCACTGCAGTCGGACCGAGGGAGCGCGTGGTTCTGGTGGAAGTTGGAGAGACCTGGCTGGTCGTCGGGGTCGCGCCCGGTCATGTCAGCGCGCTCCATTCCATGCCCAAAGTGGACGTCGTAGAGACTGGAGACCCTTCTGCCCCTGACAAGGGATTCTCACCCTGGCTCAAACAGGTTCTGGATAAGCGCAATGTCCGTTCTTAATCGCCTGATCTCCCTCATTCCCCTGCTCCTGCTCGTGTCGACCCCGGCATGGGCGCAGGGAACGGACCTGCCCATGCTGACATCGACCCCTTCCGCAGGCGGGGGACAAACCTATACGCTGAGCATCCAGACCCTCCTGATGCTCACGGCGCTTTCCTTCCTCCCGGCGATCCTGCTGATGATGACCGGTTTTACCCGGATCATCATCGTGCTCGGCCTGTTGCGGCAGGCCCTGGGAACTTCGAGCGCCCCACCCAACCAGGTGCTGGTCGGTCTTGCGCTTTTTCTGACGTTCTTCATCATGGCTCCGGTGTTCGACAAGATCTATGTCGATGCCTATCAACCTCTTGCCGAAAACAAGATCAGTTTCACCGATGCCCTGGAAAAAGGCTCTGCTCCGCTCAAGGATTTCATGCTGAAACAGACCCGCGAGTCCGATCTCGCGCTTTTCGTGCGCATTTCCCACAGCCCGCCGCTTCAGGGCCCTGAAGCGGTTCCAATGCGGATACTGATTCCGGCCTATGTCACGAGCGAACTCAAGACGGCATTTCAGATAGGCTTTATCATCCTCATTCCTTTCATGATCATCGATGTCGTGGTGGCGAGCGTGCTGATGTCGATGGGTATGATGATGGTATCTCCAGCCATGATCTCCCTGCCCATCAAGCTGATGCTTTTCGTTCTTGCCGACGGCTGGTCTCTGGTCATCGGCTCCCTGGTGCAGAGTTTCACGCCATGACCCCTGAAAGCGTCATCACCCTCGCCCAGCAGGCCATGGAAATGACCGTTCTGGTTTCCGCCCCGCTGCTTCTGACATCGCTGGTCGTTGGCCTGCTGGTCAGCATTTTTCAGGCAGCAACTTCGATCAACGAGATGACGCTCTCCTTCATCCCCAAGCTGTTGGCCGTATTTCTCGTTCTGGTTCTGGCCGGCCCCTGGATGATCCAGCAGATTCTGGATTACATGACCAACCTCTTTTCCAGCATACCCTCGATAATAGGATGATCAGCTTCACCGAGGCTCAAGTCTATGCCTGGCTCACCGCCTTCATCTGGCCCCTGGTGAGGATACTCGCCCTGATTGCTTCATCGCCTGTGCTGGGCAACAAAAGCGTGCCCACCAGAGTGAAAATCGGGCTCGCCGTCGCCATTACCCTGCTCATCTCGCCCATTCTCGGTCCGATGCCGCAAATCGAACCCGGCTCGATACCGGGACTATTCGTCATCGCACAGCAAATCGTGATCGGTGTAGCCATGGGTCTTGCGATGCAGATCGTTTTCGTCGCTGCAGAATTGGCGGGAGAAATCACCGGGCTGCAGATGGGCTTGGGGTTTGCATCATTCTACGATCCCGTCAGGGGTGCCAATACTGCGGTCATCTCACAGTACATGAATCTGGTCGCAACACTGATTTTTCTTGCAGTGAACGGCCACCTCCTGATGATTTCGACGCTGGTCGACAGCTTTACCGCCTTTCCGGTGGGGGGACAAGCCCTGCATGCAGATGGCTGGCTCGCTCCAGTCAACTGGGCAAACCGGATTTTTTTCGCGGGATTGCTGCTTTCACTGCCCATGCTTGCGACATTGCTTATCACCAACCTGGCCCTCGGCATCCTGACGAAGGCAGCCCCCCAGATCAGCCCCTTCTCGATAGGCTTTCCCCTCACCATGACCATGGGAATGGGCATACTGGCGCTTTCCCTGCCCTACTTTCCGCCTATTCTGGATCACCTGATGAGGGAAGGATTCCAGATCATGCTGAAGATTGCGACCCTGTTTCAGGGAAGATAGGTAAACAGGGAAAGGCCGCTCACCTGTGCAAATGATTTTTGCGCAGCCTGCAATATCGTGGTTTCCTGGTTCAATTGGGAAATCGCCTTGGTGTAATCCAGATCCTGAAGATTCGATATCGTCGTCTGGTACTGCACTCCGAGAGCGGCGCTTGTCGTCTGGTCTGTCGTCGTTTCATTGACTCTTGCGCCGTTGGCCGCACGCACCGTCAGCACGTTGTTGAGATCGTTATTCAGATTCTGGCCTATCGAATTCAGCTGGTTCGACAATGCGGCATTTGCAGCAGGCCCGGTTGACGTGGACTTGAGTGCCGAGATCAAATTGCTGATGGTGGTGAAGATGCTTTCGTTGGTGCTCTGCTTGATGCTGAACGTATCGCCACTTTGCGGTGCTCCGGTGATGGTGACGCTCGCACCATAATCGAATGCGGGCCCCGCAAAAGCGGTGCCTGCTTTTGCCGCTGCGGCATTGGCAATTGCAGTCGCAGCGGCATTGGCCGCACTGGCTGCAATGCTGCTGGTGACGGTGCCCGTGGTTGCCGCAGAAATCGTGGAAGAAGCTGTGGCTGCTGCGACCAGGGTAGTGGCTGTGGTGCCTCCTGCCTGGGCCGCGCTCTGGATGGCTGCAGCAGCTGTAGCCGCATCCGCGGCGCTTGCCCCGCCTGCTATTGCTGCATTGTAGGCCGCAGTATAGGCTTCCGAACCCGCAGCATTCAGGGTGGTTCCGGTAACCGTGGCAGCGGCGGCAGCATCGGCAGCAGCAGCATTGGTGCTCGCATCAGCCGACGATGCGGCAGAAGCCGGCGTCACTGCAGAATGGCTCAGGCTGATGGCATTTCCGCTGGCGTAAGTCGCAGGATAGGGTCCCGTCGCCGAGGAAGCCAATCCAGTCAGCAGTGAATTCCCTGTGCTGTTGTCGACCAGATCGTAGGTCGTGACTGGTGGATTCGCAGTGCTGACCGAAAACTTGATCGAAATGTCCTTGCTGTTCGCAGCAACATTCCATTTTGTCGGGTCGGTGACAACTCCGGAATCGATCACCCCGGTTCCGGTATTGCCTGATGCAGCCGATGTCGCAAAGCTGCCGTTTCCAGTCTTGATGTTCTGAAAAATATCCGCGCCGGAAAGGGATACCGGAACCTGTCGGGAAGAAGTGATCTGTATCGACTGCTGCCCCTGGTCCCCGACATACTGTACGCCGCTTGCGGTCTGGATAAATGGCTTGGTTCCCGCCATGCTTCCCGAGAAAAGATAATTTCCGGCCCCGTCAGTGCTGTTGGCAAGGCTCACGAGCTGCTGCTGCAGACTGTTCAGCTGGGCTGCAATGGCCTGCCTGTCGCTGGTGTTCAGGGAAAAATTGCCTGCATTGACGGCCTGCACCTGAACATTCTGGATCAAGGTCGTGACGCTCGCCAGATTCGTTTCATTGAGGTTCATCCTGCTCAAAGCGGCACTCTGGTTGGTCTGATATTGCGTATTGATCGAATTGGACTGCCCGACTTCAAGAGCGCGCGCTGCAGCAACAGGGTCTACAGAGGGAGTGGTTACCCTCAGCCCCGACGACAACTGCTGCTGGGTATTGAAAAGCGCTGTCTGCTGCTGCTCCATCCCATAAACGCCTGAATTGTAGAAACTGCTTGTGCTGATCCGCATGATTTCTCCCGCTTAGATCTGAAGTATGGACTGGAACAGCGTATTGGCGATCTGAAGCATTTTTCCGGCTGCCTGGTAAGCTTGCTGGTAGCGCATCAGATTGGCCGCCTCCTCGTCAAGATTCACGCCTGAAATGGATTGCTGAGCCTGTGTCAACTGGTTCACCATGGCCGTCTGTGCAGTGCTGGTTACCTGCATCTGACTGGCAGTGGTCCCGACCTGGGCGACGAGCTGGCTGTAGGCCCCCTCGAAAGATGTAGTCCCGCCTTCGAGCGTGTTGGCAGTCTGCAATCCCGCAAGCAGCAAGGCGTTGCTATTGTCGGCAGTGGCTCCGCTATTCTTCGCCACAGTAAAACTGTCGCCGGCATCGGGGCTTCCGGAAATGCTGACCGTCCAGCCGTTGTAGCTGATCGGACTGCCTGGAGAATAAGCCACATTCGACGCCAGCGTGGTGTTGGTCGTCGTATCCTTGACAGTAAATGTCGATGCAGGCGTATCGAAGGTGATCGTGACATTATCCTGAAGATTCGCATTGAGCGGGGGGGTGGCTACTGCGCCACTGATCGTTCCGGTTCCGGTATTGCTCGTCGAAGACAGGGTCCTGATCGGGGAGGCGGCAGCGATCAGGGCAGGATCGGTGATGGCCACATTGATCCCCGATGCCCCGTTGATGGTCGGCTTGATGATGAAACTGGCAGTCTGCCCAGCGGTTGTGGGAGCCGTCACGACAAAATTCATTCCGTCTGCCATGAAGGGGGATGACGGTGTTCCGGATCCCGTCATCGCAACCGTCTTGTTGGTGGTAGTATCGAGCAGGGACCAGTTTGTCCCATCGTATTTCAGCAGATAATTATCCCCGGTCAGCTGGCTGGACGAGCCAGGATTGCCGTTTTGCGTCACAGATGAGACCGAATAGGCGCCTGAGGTCTGCGTCATGTGGCTGAAATCTTCGGTAATTGACAGAGGCGCCGCGCCATTGGCCAGATTGAACGAAACGGATCCTGACGCGACGCCATAGGAACTGGACGTGATGTTTCCCGCAGAGTCGAACTGCAACACCATCGGTGCAGGCGAACCGGTGTTCGGCACCATGGCTATCGCCCCGGCGATGATGAGCGATTGGGCCGAACTCAACCCGGCCGAAGCCCAAGTGGCAGAACCGGACGCAGCGGCGGCTATCGCCGAACTGGCCACGGGCGGAGAGGCCGCAGCGGCAGTGATCGCATTGCGTATGTCCGTGATCTGGGAAGCCGAAGCTCCTGCCGCCGTTGCAGCTGCCGACGCCGCGGCCAGGGCCTCGGAGAGCTGGCTTGCATTCGTCTGGGTCGGGTTCGCGGATGCTCCGTCAATGGTGGTATAGACGTTCCAGACATCCGGCGCCGTATTCACATAATAGAGATTGGCAGTATGCGATTGTCCCAGGCTGTCGTACACCGTGCTGGAAGTCGTGTAATTGTAACTTGCCGAATTGCTTGCACTGAACGACCCGCTCGCGGTCGGCACCGTGGCCGAAGAAGTCAGGTTTGCATTGACTGCGAGACTGGATGTCGCTGCCGCGATCGTCAGCGATGCCGAAACTGCGGAGCCGGCGCCGTTGCCCGGATTGGGAGAAACGCTTGGCCCCGGTACGTTGAAATAGGCAGTGCCGAGATTGCCGTTCAGATCCTGTCCCAGCTGCTGTTGCGCGTTGAAAGTCTGGGCAAGTCCGATGGCTATCCTGCCGAGCGCATTTTGGGCCGGATCAAGAGACTGGGAGCGAAATGCGAGCAGTCCTCCGAGATTGCCGCCGGTCAGGCTCGAATCAGGCAGGAAGGCCGTGCCGTTTTTGGTAGGATAGCCTATTGCAGTATTGCTCGGGTCGGCAGGATTGGGAGCGGTAACCAGCGTGGTGGCCTGGTTCCCGACGACTAGGCTTTGCCCGGTGCCGATAATGATGTTGTAGCTTCCGTCGCTCTGTTTGGCAACCGTCGTCTGCACCTCCTTGCTCAACTGGGCAACCAGCTGATCCCGCTGGTCCAGCAGATCGTTTGGAGGCTGGCCGTTCGCCGCGCCCTGAGCCGCCAGGATATTTTGATTGAGCTGGGCGATCTGCTGGGCGTAACTGTTGATCAGCGTAACGCTATTGGCGATCTGGCTGTTGACCCCGGTCCTCAATGAGGACAACTGCTGATCGAGATTCTGGAAAGTCGACACCATGGTCTGGGATGCGCTCAGCATGGCCTGCCTCGATGGGATCGATGAAGCATTGTTGGCCACACCCTGCACTGCCGAGAAGAACCCCTGAATGGCAGGCGCCAGTCCGAGACCGTTACTGCCTAACAGATTGTCGATCTGGTTGATCTGGGTCGAATAGGTGGAGAGCTGGCTGCTTTGGGTTTGTGTTTGATTGACCTGGTTGGTCAGAAACGAGCTGTATGCCCTTTTTACGGTCTCCACTTGCGTTCCCTGGCCGAAAAAACCTGCACCCGTAGCCTGAGGGATATTGGTTGTCTGGATGATCTGCTGTCTGCTGTAGCCGGGCGTATTGGCGTTGGAAATGTTGTTCCCGGTCACCATGATGCCCGCCTGAGCGGCATTGAGCGCACTGACGCCTATTCCAAATATGTCACTCATTTCCTGCTCCTAACAATTCCGATTACGGCACTTGCCTGCAAAACTTGAGGTCATGCCACCGTCTGCAGGGCATTCTCGCTGAATATGCGCATCAGCTTGTCTGAATAATGAGGATCGGTCGCATAGCCTGCCGACTGCAATCCCTGGGCGAACCCCGCTGCATCGTGGCCTGACGCGACCACAGACGCATAGCGCGGATCATGCGCCAGCATATGGGCATAATCCTGGAAAGACTCTGCATAGGAATGGTAGGCCCGAAAATTCTGATAGACTTTTCTCGGCATGCCGTTCACATATTCAGTGGTCGGTGCGGTCACGACAGGCCCCTGCCAGTGCTTGTCCGCCTTGATCCCGAAAAGATTGTGGCTTGGGCGGCCATTCGCGCTCCTGATCTCGTGCTTCCCCCATCCCGTCTCGAGTGCGGCCTGGCCCAGCATGAACTTGGCCGGAATTCCCGTCTTGCGGGCCGCTTCCCGTGCATGGGGCAGCAATTTTGATATGAAGTCCGCGCCTTGGGCAGAGCCTGCCATCGTCGATGCAGCATCCAGTGCAGCGGCGCCTCCCTGAGGCACGGCTGCCCATGAAATCTGCGGAGGCATTGCCTGCTGCGGCGGACTGACATGCTGGGCGACTGTAGATTGGCTCAGCTGTTTGGTCATGATGTCCGCAAGCCCTATGCCCTTCTTGGCCAGCGTCTGGGCAATCTGCTGATCCAGCATCGACGTGTACATCTTGGTCTGCTCGCTGTCGAACGGCCCATCCTGGGGAGTCGCATCGCGCATGCTTTTGAGCATCATTTCCATGAATACCGCTTCGAACTGCTTGGATACCTGCGACAGGGCCTGATTCGGATTCTGCTTGGCCTGCAGGCGCAAGGCATCCAGCCCATGGGTATCCAGGTAGAACTTGCCTGCAGAATCGATGGAGTCGTTCATCAGATGATTTCGAGGTCGGCTTTCAGCGTGCCCGCCGATTTCATGGCCTGCAATATCGCGAGCAGATCCTGCGGCGTCGCACCGACTGCGTTCAATGCCTTGACGACATCGTCCAAAGACGCCCCCTTGAGCGTGATGAGCGATCCTTTTTGCGATTTGACGCTGATTTGCGACTGCTGGGTCACCACTGTACTACCGCCAGACAGCGGGCCGGGCTGGCTGACCGATGGCGTCGTGGTGATGACGACTGAAAGGTTGCCATGAGCCACTGCGCAATTTTCGATGGTCACTGCCTGGTTCATGATGATCGACCCGGTTCTTGCATTCAGAATCACCTTGGCTGCAGCCTCGGCAGGATTGACTTCGATATCCTCGACCTGGCCGAGGAAAGATACCCGCTCATCAGGATCGAGCGGCGCCTTCACCTGAATCACCCTGCCATCCAGTGCAGAAGCCGTACCCGGAATGAAGCTCCGGTTGATCGCATCCACGACCCGGCTCGCCGTGGTGAAGTCCGTGGTTCTGAGCTCCAGATCGATATACTGGCCCTGCCCGATAGCTGTCGGAATTGCCCTTTCCACTGTCGCACCGGCGGAGATAAGACCTACGCTCAGATGATTGACCTGCACCTTGGAACCCCCTGCAGAGGCGCCCGCCCCTCCCACGAGAAGATTGCCCTGCGCCATCGCATAGACCTGCCCGTCGCCGCCCTTGAGCGGCGTCATGAGCAGGGTTCCACCGCTCAAACTGGTGGCGTTTCCCATGGAAGATACGGTCACGTCCAGTGTCTGGCCCGGCTTGGAAAAGGCGGGCATCGAAGCCGTCACCATCACGGCCGCGACATTCTTCGGCATCATGGTGGCGGCAGCAGTGGCGGGCATGTTGATCCCCATCTGCTGCAGCATGTTGGTAATGCTCTGGGTCGTGTATGGGGTCAATATCGTCATGTCCCCCGTTCCGTCGAGACCCACCACGAGTCCGTAACCGATCAACTGATTCTGACGCACCCCCTGGATCGAAGCCAGATCCCTGATTCTTTCAGCATTCGCCGAAACTGCGAAGCAGGCCAGGAACAGCGTGAGCATCAGGCGCGTTGCGTTAAACATACTTTCTCCTAAAACGGCAGGACAGTCAGAAAGAAACGCTGCAGCCACCCCATCACCTGAGCCTCGTTGAGATAGCCGCTGGCCTTGTACTCTATCCTGGCATCGGAAACCTCCGTGGAAGGAATGGTATTCCCGTACTGGATCATCGCAGGATTGACTACGCCGGAGAAGCGGATGTACTCATTGCCCTGGTTGATCGAAATCTGTTTCTCTCCGCTGACTTCCAGATTCCCGTTCGGCAATACCTCGATCACGGTCACCGCAATCGTGCCCGTAAACACGTTGGTTCCGCTGCTCGCCCCCGCTCCTGAAAACTTGTTCGTCGAATTTCCGGAAAGCGATGCGCCGTTATTGAGCTGGACGCCCAAACCAACGGGTGCAGCAGCAGTCAGTCCAATGGACCCGGCATGATTGGCACTGCTGGAAGATTGCGTCGATGCAGCAGTATTTTCAACGATGTTGATGACCAATGCATCACCGACATTCCTGGCCTTGACGTCCTCGAAATAGGGGTGCTGAGACAGCCCGACATGGTAGATCGCACCATCCGCAGGGGGAGGCGGTTCGACCGGCGGTCTTGCCGTCAGCGGCTGATGGATATCCGTGGGAGGCACGGCAGCACACCCGGACAACAGCACAATGAAAAGAATGTATTTCAACTTGGACATTATCTTCCCGATATTACATCTGCGACACTTTTGCAAGCATCTGGTCGGCAGTCGAAATCGCCTTGGAATTGATTTCGTAAGTGCGCTGAGTCTGAATCATGTTCACCAGTTCCTCGACCACGTTGACATTGGATGTTTCGACATACCCCTGATCCAGGGTTCCCGTGCCATTCAAACCTGGCGTATTGAGCACGGGGCTTCCCGATGCCGATGTCTGATAATAAAGGTTGTCCCCCAGCGACATCAATCCGGCCGGATTGATGAACGATGCCAGTTGCAAGGCACCGATCTGTACAGGCGTGGTCGACGAACCCAGCAAAACCGTCACCGTACCGTCCGCGCCGATTGTAAGATTCTGTGCTCCGACAGGAACAGTGATAGCCGGCTGAACGACATAGCCGCTTGCAGTCACAAGCTGGCCCTGATTGTTGGTCTGGAATGCACCGTCCCGGGTATAGGCCGTCGTTCCGTCCGGCATCAATACCTGGAAAAAGCCAACGCCGTTGACCGCAATGTCGGTCGCATTTCCGGTCTGCTGCAAGTTGCCCTGCGTGAAAATCCGCTCTGCCGCGACGGGCCGAACTCCGGTTCCTACCTGCAAGCCGGAAGGCAGCATGGTCTGCTGCGATGACTGTGCGCCTGGCTGTCTCAAGGTCTGATACAGCAGATCCTCGAACACGGCCTGCGAACGCTTGAATCCGTTCGTGCTCACGTTGGCTAGATTGTTCGAGATCGTATCCATTTCGATCTGCTGGGCATCCATGCCGGTTTTCGAAATCCAAAGTGCCCGCATCATAGGTATTTCCCTCCGTTACGCAATATTAAGCAGGCTGCCTGCCTTGCTGGCATTGCCATCCGCCGTCTGCAGCAGCTTCATGTGCATCTCGAACTGGCGGCCGAGATTGATCATGCTGATCATCGACTCGATCGCACTGACATTGCTGCCCTCGAGCGAGCCCGACATCACCTGTACATTCGCATCAGCCTGGGCGGGTTTGCCGCTCCTGAGCCTGAATAGATTGTCCTGACCCTTGACCAACTGGCTCTCGGGCGGATTGACCAGCTTGATTCGCCCCAATATGGTCACCGAGACAGGCATATCTCCGGACGGCAGGGTGGAGACCGTGCCATCCTTGCCAATCGTGACCTGCGTGTTCGGAGGAATCGTGATTGTGCTGCCGTCATCTCCCACCACATTCAGGCCATTGTAGTTCTGCAGCACCCCGCTCGGATCGATCTTGAAGTTGCCATTCCTGGTATAGGCTTCAGAACCATCCGGAAGCTTTACCGTGAACCATCCCTCGCCGTTCACTGCAAGATCGAGCGGATTCCCGGTCTGCTGAATCGAACCGAAAGAAGTATCCGCCCCGGCAACCGAATTCACCACGAATTCCCGGGTGGGATTGCCCGGCCCGTTGACCGGAACCGCGCTGAACACGTTTATATCCGCCTTGTAACCGGTTGTATTGATGTTGGCGAGATTCTGGGATACTGCAGCAAGCTGCGCCATCGTATGTTTGGCTGCGGTCATGCCGACATAAATCAGTCGATCCATGAAAAATTCACCCTACCCTGATATTGCCTTGGTATTAAAGGCCGCTGACAATGGTCTGCAGCACCGTGTCTTCCGCCTTGATGGACTGCGCATTCGCCTGATAGTTGCGCTGCGCGCTGATCAGGTTGACAAGCTCTGCGGTCAAATCGACATTGGACCCTTCGACGGCTGAAGACTGCAACACGCCCAGGCTCGATGTTCCCGGCGGCCCGATCAGCGCGGAGCCCGATGCAAGGGTTTCGCCGTACTGGTTGTTCCCCATATCCGTCAGCCCGTTCGGATCGGTGAAGTTGGCAAGCGCCACCTGCCCCAGAATCTGAGTCTGCCCGTTCGAATAGCTCCCCGAAATTGTTCCGTCTTTGCCGATGCTGTAGTTGCTCAATTGCCCCGCGGTATAGCCATTCTGAGTCAGGGAATTGACGCCGAAATTCCCCCCGTACTGGGTCATTTGGCTGAAGTCCTCGGTGAATGTCAAAGGCGCGGCGCCGTTCGTCAGGCTGACCGTCAACGATCCCGAAGCCGTTCCTGTCACGGAACCTCCACTGTTGAACTGCAGCAGCGTCGGTGCAGGAGAACCGCTATTCGGAACCATGTCTACCGCGCCGGCAATCGTGAGCGCCTGGGTCGAAGTCAGTCCGGCGGAAGTCGCCGCGCCCGATGCGGCAGCGCCGAGGGCCGCACTCGTGACGGGAGGAGAAGCCGCTGCCGTGTTGATCGCATTCTGGATGGATGTGATCTGGGCAGAGGTTGCACCAGCCGCCGACGCGGCGGATGCCGCGGTAGCCAGGGCTTCCGAAAGCTGGCTTGCGTTGGTCTGGGTTGCATTCACGGATGAACCATCCACCGTGGTGTATACATTCCAGGTATTCGGCGCAGCATTGACGAAATAGAAAGTCGCCGAATGCGCCTGCCCCAGGCTGTCGTACAAGGTTTCCGGGGTCGAGAAATTGTAGCTTGTCGGATCAGCAGGGTTGAAAGAGCCGCTCGCTGTAGGCACCGTAGCGGACGAGGACAAGTTCGCCCCTATCGTGGTCGTCGTAGTCGCTTTCGGCGGCAAACTGGCCGATGATATCTGCAGATTGGTCAGCGCCCCAGGAGTGACAACCCCGTTCACGGCGCTATAACCTGTCAGGTTCTGCCCCAGACTGTTCACGATATAGCCGTTCTTGTCGAGCTGGAATTGCCCGTCCCGTGTGTAAGAAATGGTATTGCCCGAACTTATCCTGAAGAAACCCGACCCATTGACCGCAAGATCCAGCGGGTTGTTGGTAGTCGAAATGTTTCCCTGAGCGAACTGCTCCGTGACTGCAGCCACCGAAACACCGATCCCGATCTGTGAACTTCCGCCCCCCGCTCCCAGCGAATTGGCATAGACATCCGCAAATTGTGCCGTCGATGACTTGAATCCAACCGTATTGCTGTTAGCCACGTTGTTGCCGATGACCTGCAGATCCTTGTCCGCGGCATTGAGTCCGCTCAATCCTTGCTGAAAACCCATGGTATGCTCCTAATTCCTCAAGATATTTGTTGCACTGCAGACAAGCCGACCGTGCTGCCATTGGCAAGATTCAACTGCACCCCCTGGGCATTCTGGGATACGCTGGAAACCACTGACGGGGAGAGCGTGGTGGCAGCCACGGAGGTGCCTCCCTGGGACGCCTTGACCGAGAAACTGTAGTTGCCGTTCGGCGCCTGAGTGCCCGCACTCGTCATTCCATTCCATTGCAGCGAAAGCGTTCCCGCCTGTTGCGCGCCAAGATTCAAGGTTTGCACCGCATTGCCCGCAGCATCCGAAATCGTAACCGTCATGCTGTCCACTGCCTGCGGCAAAGTCACCCCATAGGACGCCGAGCCATTCTGCAGGGCCATGCTATTCCCGTCTGCCATCACCGTCTTGCCGATCAGGCTCGCAGACTGGAGCACCTGGTTGGAAAGCAGCGCAGAAGACAGGGAATTCATGGTGGTATTGAGGTTGTTGATCCCGTTCACGGTGCTGAGTTGCGCCAGCTGCGAAGTAATCTGGGAGTTATCCATCGGATTGAGCGGATCCTGATTCTGCATTTGCGTAACCAGGAGCGTCAGGAACTGGTTCTGCATGGCCTGAACCGATCCGGCGGCGAGACCTCCAACCGATGTCGACGACGAACTTTGGGACGCCGCCGTGGTGTTTTGCACTGAATTCACAGACATGTTAATTCTCCTTCAATTATTGACCCAGAGTCAGGGTTTTCAGCATCAGGTTTTTGGCCGTAGTCATCATGTCCACATTGTTTTGATATGAACGCGAAGCCGAGATCATGTTGACCATCTCTTCTGTAGCATTGACGTTCGGCATGGCAACATACCCATTCGCATCGGCCATGGGATTCTTCGGCTCATAAACCATTTTCATCGGTGAAGGATCGTCTACCACCCCCTTCACTTTCACCCCAACCCCACCAGAAGTCATGGGCACGGCGCTGAAAACAACCTGTTTCGCCCTGTAGGGCTGGCCTGTCGAACTCGTTGCGCTATCCGCATTGGCCAGATTGCTCGCAACCACATTGAGGCGCTGCGACTGCGCGAGCATACCTGAACCTGCAATGCCAAGAATGTTGAACAAGGACATGTCTTACCCCGTAATGGCCGAAAGCATGGTCTTGATCCTGCTTGTCAACACGGTCAGATCAGCTTCGTAGTGAATCGAATTTTCCATATACTTGTTGCGTTCCACATCCATCTCCACGGTATTGCCATCCAGGCTGGATTGGTAGGGCATGCTGTATTGCAATTTCAATCCGGAAGATCCAAGGCTCTGCATATGCCGAGAATCCGTCATTTCCAGGGATGACGCCGTTTTGGAAACGGCATTCTTCATGGCTGCGGCAAAATCGAAATCCCGCGCCTTGTAATTCGGGGTATCCGCATTGACGATATTCGATGCCAGAATTTGCTGGCGCTCACTTCTGAGGTTCAGCGCCTTCTGGTAAAACGAAAATTCCTCATCGAGCCTGCTGATCATAACTCCCTCCAAATGCATTCACCGTGACTGAAAGCATTAACCATGCCATGCCCTAAAACAAGGCAATCCGGGCTTGATTTCAGGGGAAAGCGGCAATTTTTGCCACAAGATCTTGTGCTTCATTGCCGCTGCATAAATCGCAGCATTCCTCGCCGGATTGAGATAAACTTGGATTTTCGTGTAGGGCAAGCCCGTGTACCGTTTTCTCGTCTCTTTCTGCCTTCTTCTATTGCCGACAAGCGCCAGCGCCGCGCTTCAGGACATCGCATCGATCAGGCAGGCAGTCAGAACATTTGTCAAAGCCCAGACGGACAGTCTGCCGGGAGAAGTCATGATCGAGCTTGGGGACATCGACCCCAGACTCGCATTGCCGGCATGTCGCAACCTCGAACCGTTCCTCGCCGAAGGCAGCAAGCTCTGGGGCAACAGCACGGTCGGGGTGAAGTGCGAAGGCAAATGGACAATCTATGTTCCCGTCAAGATCAAGGTCATGGCACCGGTTGTGATCTCGGCGAAGCCGCTTGCCCAGGGCATGACGATCGAATCAAACGATATCCTGCTAAGGAAGATGGACATCACCAGCGCTGCTCCAGGTATACTCATGGATACGGGAGCCGCCATGGGCAAAACACTGAGCGTGAGCATTCCGTCAGGTTACCCCCTCAGCGCAAACATGATGCGAGCCCCCTCGGTCATCAGGCCAGGCCAATCCGTCAAGCTGATCTCGAAAGGCAAAGGATTCCAGGTAACCTCGGCAGGGGTCGCTCTTGGAACCGCATCCGAAGGGCAGATCGTCCAGGTGAGAACCCCTTCCGGTCAGGTCGTCAGTGGGACGGCGAGAGCCGACTCCACTGTGGAGGTGACATTTTGACCGAAAAGTACTAAAGTTTACAGGATTGCAGCCGATATACAGACCGTGCACCGAATAAAGGATTGATCATGAAGATCCACAACAGCCTGAAGCCCGTTGCGGCAAGCGCAAATGCCAGCAAGGCGCCTGCGCCAAGAGTCGTGTCGGACTCGAATTCGAATACTCCGCCGAAAAGTGTTCAGATCAGCGCCCTTTCCACACAACTCAAAGCCGCGGAAAGCAGCATGGCCAGCGCACCTGCCGTCAATACGGCCAAGGTCAATCAGATCAAGCAGGCGATCAGCGAGGGCCGTTTCAAAATCAATCCCGAGGCCGTCAGCAGCAAACTCATCAACTCGGTTAAAGAACTGATCCAGTCGAACCAGCAAAATGCATGATTTGCCTTCGGTCATCGAAGCTGAGCTGGATGCGGCAAAAAGCTTTCTTTCGCTGCTGAGGGAGGAAAGCGATGTGCTGGTGGCAGGCGACACCGAGCGCCTTTCCAGCATTGTCCAAAGGAAATCCGAACTTTTGCAGAAAAGCGGACACCTCGCTCGGGAGCGCGAAAAGCTGCTTCCTCTTGCCGAAACGGGCGATTGGATGAGAGGCCGCCCTGAAATCTCCAACGCCTGGCAGGATTTGATCGTCCTTGGGCAAGAAATCAAGCAGCTCAACGAAGTCAACGGGAAAATAATCGATGTCAGGTTGCGCGCCACCCAACAGTCGCTCGGCATGCTCCAGTCCCTTTCCAGGGCGACAACGTACCTCTATGGTCCGGACGGGCAGCAAACCAGCGTCGGCGTGTCCGGCAACTACAGCATAGAAAGCGCCTAGGGCCTGCTGACCGGAATGTCCGTCTCGTGCACGGGAGCTGCAGCCAGAATCATGACAGTGACCCGCCTGTTCCTCGCTCTTCCGGCAGGCGTCGCGTTGGAATCGACGGGATGATTCTCGGCATAGCCTTCCACCACCATGCGCGCAGGATCGATTCCATTTTCTGCAAATAGCCTCACCACACTGCTCGCACGCGCCGAAGACAATTCCCAGTTCGATGGAAACGATGCGGTGCTGATCGGGGTGTCGTCGGTATAGCCCATGACCTTGATGTCATGGTTATCGTTCTTCAGCACCTGGGCAACAGCCTGAAGCGCCTTGACAGATTTCGGCTCGAGATCGGCCTCTCCGGACTTGAACAGCAGGCTCGCATTGATCTCCACTGTCACACCGATATTGCTTTGCATGACCCTGACCTTTCCGGCATTCACCAGCGGAGACATGACCGAAAGAATATCCTGGGCGATACCCTGCATTTTCTCGCGGCGCTGTTGAGCCAGAATTTTCTTCTCGGATTCCGGAACAGGACGAGGAGGAAGCACCTGATTCAACTTGGGGGGGGGCACAGACTTCCTGTTGAGAAAAGCATCCGAGAGCGAAGTGCCGAAAGTGCGATATTTCCCCTCATTGACGGAAGAAGTTGCATACATCACCACGAAGAAGGCAAAAAGCAGGGTGATGAAATCGGAATACGAAATCATCCACCTTTCATGGTTGTCGCGATCCTCCTCCCGCTTTTTGCGCACGCTGTTCTCCTAGGGCCTGTTAACACTTGTCCGATGTGTGCGAACGTGATGAATCAGGTGACAGGGCAAGGCCGGAGCGGCGCGGTTTGGTTATTCCAAACAAGCCGTGAGGAACGCGGCAGTGTCCCTGATTCAACCGTTCCCTTCGGGTTGCGGCAATATGCCGCGTCTAATGTGTTGCGCGTCTTGCGAAGGGCGCAACCATTCGCTGCGCCGCACGCCTTGTATCCACCGGCATCTTGCCGCAACGCATCGCACCGGACAAGTGTTAACAGGCCCTAGACGACGTAACCCAGCAATTTTTCCTCGATGATGCGCGGATTCTCCCCCTGGGCTATCGCAACCAGGCCGTCGATCAGCATTTCCCGCCAGATGACCTGCTGATTGATCAGCGTCTTGAGCTTGTTCGCAATGGGAAGAAATACCAGATTGGCAAGTCCCACGCCGTATATGGTCGCAACGAAGGCCACCGCAATTCCCCCTCCGAGCTTTGCCGGATTGGAGAGATTTTCCATGACATGAATGAGGCCGAGAACGGCTCCCAGAATCCCGATCGTCGGGGCATACCCGCCAGCCGCCTCCCACACTTTTGCGGACTGGCGTCCGAAATCCTCGAAAGCATTGATGTCCACTTCCAGCATTTCCCGAATTTTTTCGGGGGGCGTACCGTCCACGAGAAGGTGCATCCCTTTCCTGACGAAAGGGTCCCTGATCTCTTCCATGCCGGCATCCAGGATCAGGAGTCCTTCCTTGCGGACCGCGCTGCTCCATACCGTGATCTGGCGAATCAGGGATTCGGAAACATAATTGGGCGGTATGAAAATCCATTTGAGCATCCTGATCCCACCCCAGAATACCTTGATCGGCGTCTGCAGCATCACCGCCCCGACAGTCCCTCCGGCCACGATCACGAAAGCGGTCACCTGAAGCAGCGAATCGACATGACCGCCTTCCAGAATATGCCCCCCGACAATCCCTGCAAGCGCCAGTATCAGTCCGATGGCGCTGTTGAAATCGAATCTCATAAGATCAACGCATGCCTTTGAGCTTGCTGCGCAGCCTTGCGATTGCCTGGCTGTGCAGTTGACACACCCGCGACTCCCCAACCCCGAGAACTTCGCCGATTTCCTTGAGGTTGAGTTCTTCGTCGTAATACAGCGCCATCACCAGTTTCTCCCTCTCCGGAAGATTGCCGATCGCCTTGGTGAGTTCGCTGTGAAAACTCTCGCCCATAAGTCTTGCCAAGGGCTCGGATGCGCTATCCCCGCAATGGCGATCAAGAAAATGCTCTTCCCCTTCATCGTCATAATCGTTGTAATAGACCAACTGATTGCCACGCGCTTCCAGAAGAAGCTTATGGTATTCTTCGAGCGGAATGCCCAATTCATCCGCCACTTCGCGCTCGGAGACCGTTCGCCCCAGACGCTGCTCGGTTGCATGGATGGCATCTTCGATGCGCCTCGAGTTTCTGCGCACCTCGCGAGGAAACCAGTCACTCGAACGCAGTCCGTCCAGCATCGCGCCCCTGATTCTCTGTGAGGCATAGGTCTCGAACTGCGCTCCCTGAGTGGCATCGTAACGCTGAATGGCATCCAGGAGCCCCAGCATGCCGGTCTGGACCAGGTCCTCCACCTGCACATTGGCAGGCAGCCTTGCCATCATGTGGTGTGCTATTCGCTTCACCAGCGGCGCATACTGGGCGATTCTGCCATCCAGATCGGTCAGTCCCGAAGGGGTATACATTTGGAATCAGGGCAAAAAAACATATTATGCCCTAAATATTGGCGGGGCTTAATCTGCCGTTTCGTAACAGATGCTGCAGAAATTCGCTCAGGCTCATGTCTGTGTGCTGTGGGCAGGGCCAGCGGACGACAGAATCGGCAATTTGCCTGAAGCTCGAGCTGGCTGCTGAAAGCGGAAATGCCTCGATCACGGAGCCTTTCAGACGGGAAGCCTGCCGCAGCGATTCATCGAGCGGGACATATCCCATGAAATCGAGCGAAATGGCAAGAAAGCGCCTTGCGACCTTCGACATGTTGTCGAACACCGCGCGCGCCTCTTCATCACTCCTGACCTTGTTGACCAGTATCCTGAAATGGCGCTTGCCGTAATGCCTGTTCATCGTCTTGATCAGCGCGTAGGCATCCGTGATCGAATCTCCTTCCGCAGACAGCACGACGACGATTTCCTGGGCAGCAAGGCTCAGGGAAAGCAGGTGGCTGGCGCTGCCAGCCGCCGTATCGACCAGGACAACATCCACCGGCCTTGCGATATTGCTCATGCAGGCGACAAGCCTCTCCTGACTCAATTCGTCCAGACCAGCCAGAGCCTGCATACCTTGAGCCGCCTGCAATATGGCAATGCCGTCCGGCCCTGGAATCATGACTTCCTCGAAACTCATGCCGCATCTCGCCACGTCCAGAAGATCACGGGGGTTCCTGATGCCGAGCAAAGATGTCAGATTGCCCTTGCCTGGATTTTCGTCCAGGACCATGACATTCTTTCCCGCACCGGCAAGGGCTGTTGCGAGATTGAGTACGGTTGTTGTCTTTCCCACCCCCTTGCCCGAACTTGCCAGGGTCAGTATCCTGACGAAATCACGGCCCAGAAGTCTGCGCAACCCTTCCGCCTGATCGATCACGAATTGCCCCATTTACGCCTCGAAACCACCCGCCATCATCAACGGGTATTCGACATCCTTGAGCGCATGCGGAGAATCTTCCCTGACCGCCCTGAATGCACGATCGATCAAATATTTCGAATTTGCCGCGTGCAGATCTTCAGGAACGCGCTGCCCGTTTGCAATGAAATGCAGGACAAGTTTGTTGCGCATGATCACATCAAGGGATGAGCCCATGCCGATCGCCTCATCCACCTTGGTCAGGATGCATCCGCCCAGTCCGCTTCCCCTGTAAGCCCTCACCACATCATCCAGAGTATCTCCGCTGGAAGTGGCGTTGAGCAGCAATACCCTTTCGACATCGGCTTCGCAACCTGAAAGCATCGCAACCTGATCGATCACTTTCTGATCCTTCTGACTCATGCCTATGGTGTCGATCAGCACCAGATGCTTGTCCTTCAACTCATGCAGGATAAGGCTCAATTCTGCCGCGTCCTTGACGGCATGGACGGGAACGCCGAGTATTCGGCCGTAAATCCTGAGCTGTTCGTAGGCACCGATACGGTAGCTGTCGGTCGTCACCAGGGCGAGCTTGCCCGCGCCATGCCGAACCACGCAGCGTGCCGCAAGCTTTGCTGTGGTTGTGGTCTTGCCGACTCCCGTCGGCCCTACCAGGGCGAAAACCCCGCCCCTGTCGACAATGTCCGCCTCCGGATTCGCCACGGCAAGATTCCTGACAAGCGCCGCCTTGATCCAGTCGATCGCCTCTCTCTCCGTCTTCAAGGGGGGCATCTTGTCCATCATCTGCCTCGAAAGCTTGGGACTGAAGCCCGCACCCAGCACCTTTCGCATCGCTGCAACTTTCACGGGATCGCGCCTTTCCATATCTCCCCAGGCAAACCCGGCAAGCTGCTCCTCCAGCATGCTGCGCATCGTCCTGATTTCGTCGATGATGTCGGCCATTTCAGCCCTGTCGATCTGCGGTTCTTCGGCCTGAACAGGCTGGCTCAGAACCGCTGCATCGTCGCTCGCAAGCGCAGTGATCTCCACCCCCCCTGCAACTGGTCGATTGGAAAGGATCAGCGCATCCGGCCCGAGCGCCTCCTTGACCTTGCGCAATGCCTCACCGGCCGTCTTCCCGCTGAATTTTCTGACTCTCATGCCCTACCTCCCAATACTGCTGTAACCTTGATCGATCTCGTGTCCGGTACTTCCGTGTGCGCCAGCACCTTCAGCTGGGGAATGGCTCTCCTCAAGAAACGGGAAAGCAGAGTCCTTAGCTGGGCTGGCACCAGCAAGACCGGAGGGATCCCCATATTCTCCTGATTCTGTGCAGCCACATTGGCCTCCCTGAGCAAGGTATCCGCAAGCCCCGGCTCCATAGCCGCCTCCGCTCCTCCCGATTGCATCGCCTGCATCAGCAGACGCTCCAGCTTGGGATCGATGGTGATCACCTGAAGTTCGTTGGAAGCCGGGGCAATCTGCTGGACGATGGAGCGGGAGAGCCTTGCCCGCACCAGAGCGGTCAGCTCTTCGGGATCCTGGGTTTTGGCGGCATGGTCGATCATGGCTTCGAGGATGGAGCGAATATCACGAATCGGAATACTCTCATCGAGCAAATTCTGCAATACTTTCTGTACGACAGAGAGCGAAACCAGCTTGGGCGTAAGATCTTCGACGAGCTTGGGCAATTCGCGCGTTGTATGGTCGAGCAGCTTCTGCAATTCCTCCCGGCCCAAAAGTTCGGATGCGTGCTTCTGAATCAGGTGATTGAGGTGGGTGGCCACCACCGTACTCGCATCGACTACCGTATAGCCCTGAATCTGCGCCTGTTCGCGAAGTCCCGCCTCCACCCAGACCGCCGGCAGTCCGAAAGCGGGATCTTGCGTAATCGTTCCCGGCAAACTTCCCGTCACCCTGCCGGGATTGATCGCAAGAAACATCCCGGGATACACGTCCCCCGCTCCGACTGTAACTCCCTTCAGGCTGATCTTGTAGGCATTGGGCTTCAACTCGAGGTTGTCGCGGATGTGCACGGAAGGCGGCAAAAATCCGATATCCTGGGCGAACTTCTTTCTTATTCCCTTGATCCGCTTGAGAAGATCGCCGTCCTGAGCCTTGTCCACCAGGGATATCAGCCTGTACCCCACCTCAAGTCCGAGCACATCGACCAGGGCGACATCGTCCCAACTCACTTCCTGTGTTTCCGCAGCCGGCGCTTCGATCGGTGAGGGAGCCGTCTTGGCAACCTTGGCCAGCCTGCTTCGGAAATAGGCCAAGGACCCGAGCAAGATCGCAAACAAGATGAAAGGAAAATGGGGCATGCCGGGAATGATCCCGAGTCCGCCTATGATGGCCGCCGCAATCAGAATGATCTGGGGATTGGTGAAAAGCTGGGCGAGGAACTGCTGACCGATATTTTCATCCGAACCGACTCTTGCCACCATCAGACCCGCAGCGGTCGAAATCATCAGCGAAGGGATCTGCGCGACGAGACCGTCGCCGATGGTCAGGAGAGTGTAGGTTTTGGCAGCGGTTCCGATATCCAGACCATGCTGCAGCACACCCACTATCAAACCCCCGACGATGTTGATCAGCATGACCATCACCCCCGCCATCGCATCCCTGACCACGAATGCACCGGCACCGTCCATCGCTCCGAAGAAATCCGCTTCCTGAGAAAGCTCGGCCCGCCGCCTCTTGGCTTCCTCTTCGCCTATCAACCCGGAATTGAGATCGGCATCGATCGCCATCTGCTTGCCGGGCATGGCATCCAGGGTGAACCTCGCCCCAACCTGGGCGATCCGGTGCGCGCCGTGCGTGACCACATAGAAGTTGATAATCACCAGGATGATGAATACAACGATCCCGATGGTGTAATTGCCTCCCACCAGAAAATGACCGAATGCGCCGATCACCCTGCCCGCAGCATCTTCGCCTTCATGCCCGCGCAAAAGCACGACACGGGCCGATGCCACATTGAGGGAAAGGCGAAGCAAGGTCGTGATCAATATGACCGCGGGAAAGGAAGAGAATTCCAGCGGCTTGACGGTATTGATGCTCAGCATCAGCACGATCACGGAAAGCGATATATTGAAGGTGAACAGGATGTCGAGCAGAAAGGGGGGCAAGGGCAGGACCATCATCGACAAAATCATGACGATCAGAAGAGGGCCGGCAATATTTCTCAGGCTGGCGGCGTTCTTCAGTGAAAACAGATCGATCAGGCCGCTCATTCAGACTCTCCCGGATCGAGTTCCCGAGGCACGGGCAGATTCGCAGGCAACTCGACATTCATTCCCCGCTTCAGCTGGTAAACGTAGGCGAGCACTTCGGCAACTGCAGCATACAAGGCTTCAGGAATCTCATCCCCAACCTCGGCATTGAAGTAAAGCGCCCGCGCAAGAGGCGGGGCTTCCAGAATGGGAACCGAGTTCTCTTCCGCGATTTCCCTGATGCGACCGGCGAGCAGATGGGCGCCGCTCGCAACAATTTTAGGGGCCCCCATGTTTTCCTGATAGCGCAAGGCGACCGCATAATGGGTCGGGTTGGTCACGACCACGTCGGCCTTGGGGATCTCCGCCATCATGCGACGGCGGGCCATTTCGCGCTGCATCTGCCTGATCTTGCCCTTGACCTCGGGACTGCCGTTTTCCTCTTTATTCTCCTGCTTCACTTCGTCCTTGGTCATCTTGAGCTTGTCTTTATAATCCCATTTCTGGTACGGGATATCGACCGCAACGATCAGCAGCATGGATCCGGCGATCTCGAGAAAACTGATCGCCATCATGTGTCCCAGATGAGCGAGCCCCATCCTGAGCGGCTCCTTTGCCAGATCGAAAAAACCACCCCGGTTGTGCCAGATCACGAAGGTAGCCATGCCGCCGACCAGGATGGCTTTCAGGGTCGCCTTCCCCAGTTCGACGAAGCCTTTCAGGGAAAACATCCTGGCGAGCCCCGCCAGCGGATTCAAGGCTCCGAAATTGAGAGTCAGCCGCTTCAGTGAAAATACCCAGCCGCCCACGAGAGAAGGAGACCACAGGATGACGACCACGAGAAGCAGCATGAAGGGAAGAAATTCGAGAAGGGTGTTCGAGGTCAGGACGTAGAATCTGCGGATCACCAGGAAAGGATCATCGAAAGCCAGCGCTCTTTCGAAAACCAGCCCCTGGATCATCATGCTGGACAGATAACCCATGAGATGGGAGCCCATCGCCCACAGCCCCGCTCCGGATGCAATCAGGAGTGCAAAGGTCGCCAATTCCCTAGACTGGGGAACCTGCCCTTCTTCGTCGCGCGCTTTCTCAAGCCGTCGACCCGAAGGGGCTTCTGTTCGCTGGTCTTTGTCTTCAGCCATCTTTACCCGAATTCAAGGCAGAATCCATCAAACCTAATCCTGTTTGTCACCTAGCTAGCATAATTACATGTTTTTCTTGCAAAGTAAATGTAAAAATGAAATTTCAACGCAAATGTTGCGCCAATGCCCAAAGCACATGCTCCCTCACCAGGCCGGATGCATGGGAAAGCCTGAGCTTCAATGCGTTGACGACTGATTCGGAAGAATGGGAATTGCCCAGCGCAACCGCAATATTCCTGAGCCAGCGCTCGTATCCTATTCTGCGGATGGCGGCACCTTCCAGCTTCGAATTGAACTCTTCTTCCGACCATGAAAAAAGCGCAACGAGTTCAACCCTGTCGAGATCATTTCTGACTGCAAAATCGGACTCCAGCGACAGCTTCGCGAACCTGTTCCAGGGGCAGACCAGCTGGCAATCGTCGCAGCCGTAAATCCGGTTGCCGATGGCCTTGCGAAATTCGACCGGGATGGGACCATGATGCTCGATGGTGAGATAGGAAATGCAGCGCCTCGCATCGAGCAGGTAGGGCGCCACGATCGCGCCTGTCGGGCAGACGTCGATGCATTTCGTGCAGTTGCCGCAATGATTTTCGACCGGCGCATCGCGGGCCAGCGGCAGGTTCGTGTAGATCTCGCCGAGAAAAAAGAACGATCCGGCCTGCCTGTTGAGCAACAGGGTATGCTTGCCTCGCCAGCCGAGCCCTGCATTATTGGCGATCTCCACTTCCATGACAGGCGCGCTGTCCGTGAAAACGCGGCAATTGGATTGCCCCGCATGCATCTCGATTCTTTGGGCGAGCAGCCCGAGCCTTTTGCGCAACACCTTGTGGTAATCCCGGCCCAGCGCATAGCGGGATACATAGGCCTTTTCGGGGTCCTCCAGAACACCCCATGCTTCATCCGGATTCCCGGCGAGATAATTCATCGCCACCGAAATCACGCTCACTGTTCCGGGATGCAGAGACTCAGGTTTCGAACGCAAGGCGGCATGTTTTGCCATATAATGCATTTCACCGTGAAATCCCTTATCCAGCCAGATTGCAAGGCGCAAGCCGGCCTCTCCGAGATCCACGCCGCTGAAGCCCACTGCCGAAAAGCCGAGTTCACGCGCCCAGGATCTGATTTTTTCCTCGACCGAATTGAAAGGCGGTTCGAATTGCATGACATACACCTTCATCTCAAAGACGAACAGGATACGGCTGCGCTCGGCAGCAAAATCGCAGCGATTTTGCACCCCGGCCTCACCCTCCATCTCATAGGCGAACTCGGGGCGGGGAAAACATCGCTTGCCAGGAGCATCCTCAGGGCGCTGGGCTATGCCGGAAAAGTCAAAAGCCCGACCTATGCGCTGGTTGAACTTTACACGATTTCTAGGCTAAACTTATATCATTTTGATTTGTATCGTTTCAGCAACCCGAGCGAATGGATCGAATCCGGGTTTCGCGAGTATTTCAATCCGGAATCGATCTGCCTCGTCGAGTGGCCTGAAAAAGGCGGGGCATATATTCCGAAGCCCGACATCAGGATATCGCTGGGTATCGAAGGGAGTGGCAGAAATGTCAGAATCGACGCAATCTCGGAGGCAGGCAGGCAGTGCTTGAAGCGCTTGAAAGAGGAAGTCTGATGGCGCTTGCGGCAGCGCTTCTTATCGCATCCTCCGCGAATGCCGCATCCCGCGTCGACTCGGCACGCATCTGGCCGGCCCAGGACTATACCCGCCTCACCTTCGAATCGAAGCAACCCATCCAGCAGTCGCTGCTCGTCATCGAGCATCCCGACAGGCTGGTCCTCGACCTCGATGACGTCGAGCTCGACGATGCCCTGAAGGCGCTCCCGTCCAAAGTGGGTCAGAGTGATCCCTATATCAAGGCCATCCGCATCGGCAGGTTCAAGCCCGGCGTGATCCGCATCGTGCTCGACCTTAAAACCAAGGTATCCCCACAGATTTTTTCACTCAAGCCGATCGCGGATTACGGCAACAGGCTGGTTCTGGACATTTACCCCAAACAGGACGCATTGATGAGCCTCCTGTCCAAACCCCAGGAAAAACCGGATTCGAGCCCTCCTCCCGAAAAGTCCCGCTCCATCACCATTGCAGTCGATGCGGGGCACGGCGGCGAAGACCCCGGCGCCCATGGGCCGCACGGCTCGCTGGAGAAAAACGTCACGCTCGCCATCGCCAGGAGGCTCCAGAAATTGATTGACGACGAGCCCGGCATGCATGCCATCCTCACCCGCGACGACGACTATTTCATCCCGCTTCAGGGCAGGGTGATCAAGGCGCGCAAGGCGAAAGCCGATCTTTTCGTTTCCATTCACGCCGATGCCTCTCCCAGCCGCGATGCACGCGGATCTTCGGTTTTCGCTCTATCCGAACGGGGGGCGACTTCGGTGGCAGCCAGGTGGCTCGCCAAGCGCGAAAACGAATCGGACCTGATCGGCGGCGTCGACCTTTCGGTGAAAGACCCCTATCTCGCCAAAACCCTGCTCGATCTTTCCCAAACCGCATCCATCAACGACAGTCTGAGACTGGGAAAAGACGTGCTGCATGAACTAAGGACGCTGAATCCACTCCACAGCCACCAGGTCGAACAGGCCGGATTCGCGGTGCTCAAAGCGCCGGACATTCCTTCCATCCTGGTCGAGACCGCATTCATCAGCAACCCGGACGAGGAAAAGAGGCTGGACGATGATGCCTATCAGGAAAAAATGGCCGAAGCGATCTTCGACGGCATCAAGATTTATTTTTCCCAGAACCCTGCTCTGGCGAGATCCAACCTGGTCATGAACCGATGATGCGTACCCTGCTCGTCGCAAACCCCAAGGGCGGAAGCGGAAAAACCACCCTCGCAACCAATATCGCAGGCTACCTTGCCAACAGGAACGAACGTGTGATGCTCTGGGATCTCGACCGCCAGCGCTCCGCACTCAAGTGGCTGGAAGCTCGCCCCGAGGGGCTGCCCAGGATTGCGCCCTTCAGCTCGAAGCAGGAGGAAAATCTTGGCGGCGTGAACTGGCTGATTCTGGATTCACCGGCAGGGCTTCACGGAAAAAGCTTGACGCGGCTATTGAAACTTGCCGACAAGGTGGTGGTGCCGGTGCAGCCCTCCCTGTTCGACATGGAGGCGACCAGGGATTTCATGCAGGTTTTGAGCGAAGCGAAGGCGGTGCGGAAGCAGAATACCCTGGTCAGCATGGTCGGGATGCGCGTCGACCCGAGGACGCGCGCATCCAGCCATCTCGAAGCCTTCCTCGGCGAATTCGATCTGCCCGTGCTCGCCTACCTGCGCAACACCCAGATTTACGTGAACTCGGCCTTCGAAGGCAGCAGCATTTTCGACCTGCCGGAAAATCTCGCCAGGCGCGACCTGGAGCAGTGGGCACCGCTCCTGGAGTGGATCGAGGATTAGGCTGCGACGCGCTTCCTGAATTCGCCGGTGCGGGTATCGATCTCGATCCTGTCGCCGATCTCGCAGAACGCGGCGACGGGAAGCTCCCATCCGGTGCTGATTTTCGCGGGCTTCATCACCTTGCCGGAGGTGTCGCCTCTGACTGCAGGTTCCGTGTAGACGATCTCGCGCACCACGCTGTTGGGCAGCTCGATTGAAATCGGCTTGTCGTTGTAGAAAACGACTTCGCAGGGCATGCCTTCTTCGAGGTAATTGAGCGCATCTCCCAGGTTGTCCTTTTCCACTTCGTGCTGGTTGTACTCCTCGTCCATGAAGACGTACATCGGGTCGGAAAAATAGGAATAGGTGCATTCCTTCCGATCCAGGACCACCACGTCGAACTTGTCGTCCGCCCTGTAAATGGCTTCGCTGGGCGAATCCGTGAGCAGATTCTTGAATTTCATCTTGACCACCGAGGCATTGCGTCCGGACTTGGAAAATTCCGCCTTCTGGACGACCAGAGGCTGGTCGCCGACCATGATCACGTTGCCTGCGCGAACTTCCTGTGCTGTTTTCATGTTACCTGGACTCGAAAATTTAAAAATCGCTCATTCTAGCGTCTTCCCCTGCAAAAATCCAGAAGATTCGAAGCCAGATTGTTTCCCGACAATTGCTCTGCCCAGCTTTTCCCATGAGCGTCCAGTTCCGCCCGAAATTTCAGAAAATCCCTCCAGGCTGCCGCATTTCCATTCCCGTTCCACGCCCGCCACATTGCCCTGACCGCACTCGCAACAGAAGAATCCATGTTCTCGCAATAGAGGGAAAGAAAGGCATCGAGCTTCTTCAGATGCGCTTCTTCCTCCTGCGGATAGGTCTGCCAGACGAAAGGTTTTCCCGCCCACTGCGCCCTGACGAAGGAATCCTCGCCGCGCACGAAATTGATGTCGCAGGCCCAGAGAAGAGGGTCGAATTCTTCCTGGGGAACAAAGGGAATGACCCTGACTTCGAGATTCCCCCTCGAAAACGATCCGGTTTCGGACGCGATCTTCCCTTCCGGAATCAGACAGAGGATTTTTTCGTCGCCTTCCTGCCAAGCCTCGAACAATGGCTCCAAAACCGGATTCTCGTAGCAGAAAAACGAAATTTTGAGCCTTTGATCCGGCTCGATATCGAGTTTTCTCCAGAAGGTCTTTCTGTCGAACGCATCGCGCCTTTCGAAAAGATCCTTCTCCAGAAGCAGCCCGCCCGTTTTTTCCGAAAACCCAGGGAAAAAGAAATATTTCATCAAGGGCAGTTTCGGATGGGGAGAAGGCATGCCGTGGACATCCTTCACCCAGTCTTCCGCGCTCAGGTATTCGAGGTTGATCCAGATCGGCTTCTCCGGCATTTCCGCCATTTTTTCGACATAACTTTCGGGCAACCTGCAGCCGAAAGATTCGATCACGACATCGAACGGCAAAACATCCGGGAATGGGCTGCTCCACTGCCGAATCTCCACCCCCCTGCAATGCTGGGTTTCGATCATTTCTCCTTCCGGGCAGATCCGGCAGAAGCTCGAAAGATCGTCGACCCAGAGGCGCACCTTCTGCCCGTACTCGTTCGCAAGCTGGCGCGCGAGGCGCCAGCTCACGCCGATGTCGCCGTAATTGTCGACGACGTTGCAGAAGATGTCCCAGTTCATTCCTTTTCGCCGAAATCTTCCCGCAATTTTTCCAGGGAACTGCGGTAACCTTGTGCATCCCCGAAATCGAAAAAGCGGCGGTAACGCGAATGTGCGCCGTGAACGCGGCTCGCATGCTTGATCGGGCACCAGTACTGCTCTGTCCTTCCCGCGATTTCGCGCACATAGGCGAGAAGGCCGTTGCCGTAGGAACAGTAGGCGCAATTGAATTTCTCGATCAAATTGAGGTAGGCAAGATGATGCCTGTCGAAAACGATGTGGTCGCGCCGTCTCACCTTCGGGATGCCGTAAACCGGAAAGCAGGCGAACTGGTACAGGGTCACGAAAAAATCGAGCAGCAAGAAGGGGAAAATCAGCGAATAGACGACCGGGGCGACAAGAACATGCTTGAGTTCGGCCTGGGCAACATAGGCAATCAAGGAGGTCTTGAGCTTCCGGTGCTCTTCTACGATCTCCCGCTCGAAGCGTATCTTCCTGTCCTGAATGGAAAAGCGCAGTTCATCCCGCTTTCTGGCAAGCTCAGCTTCGAGTTCGTCTTCCAGCGCCCGAATTTTACCCAGGAGATTGCTGATGTTCCGGTCCATGGCGCTCCTTTTGCGAATGGACCCAAGATAACAGACTTACAGCGACTTCACCATCTCCTCGACGACCTTCTTCGCATCCCCGAAAACCATCATGGTCTTGTCCATGTAGAAAAGATCGTTGTCGAGCCCCGAGTAGCCTGCGGCCATGCTGCGCTTGACCACGATGA